>CAZTZX010000014.1:0-4936 GCA_964618175.1 uncultured Syntrophomonas sp.
TGATGGTCGACGACTCTGATAAAGCTTCCAAGGCTGCTGATGCTTTTGTAACAGCAGAACTTAAGAAGAGAGATAAATAGATTATTAGTTTAAAGTTCCACAAGGAGGGAGACGGAGATGAAAAGACGGGTAGGCGTTTTTGTGTGCGACTGTGGTACTAATATTGCCTCCGTGGTTGACACCGAAAAAGTAGCCGAATATGCCAGACAGCTCCCGGGAGTCGTTTACTCCACCACCTACAAATATATGTGTTCTGACCCGGGGCAGGAACTGGTAAGAAACGCCATCCAAGAGCAAGGCTTGGAACAGGTAGTTATTGCTTCCTGTTCACCGCGAATGCACGAAAAAACTTTCCGGCGAGCGGTGGAAACCGGAGGCATAAATCCTTATATGTTTGAGATGGTCAATATTCGTGAGCAGAATTCCTGGGTTCATATTAACCGGGGGGAAGCTACGGATAAAGCCATGGATCTAGTGCGCATGGCGGTCAGCAAGGTTTTGAAGAATGTGCCCCTGCAGGTTTCCACTATTCCAATTACCAAGAAGGCTATGGTAATTGGCGGAGGTATAGCCGGTATGCAGGCAGCTCTGGATATTGCTGAAGCTGGTCACAAGGTAATACTGGTGGAAAAGGAAGCCAGCATTGGAGGCAAGATGGCTCAGTTAGACAAGACCTTTCCCACCATGGACTGCGCCGCTTGAATAGGCACTCCCAAGATGGTTGCTGTGGCGCAGCATCCTAATATTGAATTAGTAACCTATGCAGAAGTAGTTAAAGTATCAGGTTATATAGGAAATTTTAATGTAACAGTAAAGAAAAAAGCCAAGTATGTTGACTGGGATTTGTGTACTGGCTGTGGTACCTGCTGGGAGAAATGTCCCACCAAAAAGATCAAAGATGATTTTGATCTAGGTATGGGGTTGAGGACTGCTATTCATAAAGTTTTTCCCCAGGCAGTTCCTGGCAAACCGTATATTGATGCCGATACCTGTATCAAACTCACCAAAGGTAAGTGCGGAGTCTGCGAGAAGGTATGTCCTACCCAGGCTATTCGATTTGATGACCAGGATCAATTGGTAGAAGAAGAAGTTGGTGCCATTGTTATGGCTACTGGCTATGATTTGTTTGCCTGGGAAGAAGCCTATGGTGAATATGGATATGGTAAATATCCGGATGTCATTACTAGCCTGCATTTTGAGCGGTTGTCGAGTTCCGGAGGACCCACCGGCGGAAATATTCGGCGGCCTTCCGATGGCAAAGTGCCGGACAGCGTTGCTTTTATAAAGTGCGTTGGTTCCCGGGATGACACCAAAGGCAAGAGCTACTGCTCAAGGGCTTGCTGTATGTACACTGCTAAACATGCTTATCAGGTAAAAGACAAACTGCCGGATAGCGAAGCTTATGTCTTCTATATGGATGTTCGTACCGCCGGCAAGAACTATGAAGAATTCTATCAGCGTGCCCTAAATGCGGGAGCCAAATATATCCGAGGGCGGGTAAGCAAGATTTACCCCCGAGGCGATAAATTAGTCTTAAAATCCGAAGATACTTTACTGGGGATGCCTTTGGAAGTGGAAGTAGACATGGTAGTATTAGCTACCGCTATGGTTCCTTCGGAAGGAGCCCAGCAGCTGGCGAAAACCATTGGTTTTTCTACGGATAAGGACGGCTTCTTCCAGGAAGCCCATCCCAAACTGCAACCGGTAGAGACTTTTACCGCTGGAGTTTATGTGGCTGGAACCTGTCAGGGACCCAAAGATATTCCGGATACGGTAGCTCAGGCCAGTGCCGCCGCCGTAAAAGTGTGCGGTCTGTTCTCCAAAGCGGAACTGGCTACCGAACCGATGATTACTGAAGTTGATATCAGCAAGTGTTCGGGTTGCGGCTTTTGTGTACCGGTCTGTCCCTACAATGCCCTGTCGCTGGTAGAAATTAAGGAACGTGGTCATCATGGACCATTTACTCGTCAGGTAGTGCAGGTAAACAGCAGCCTGTGCCAGGGATGCGGAGCCTGCTTGCCGGCTTGTAGAACAACGGCTTTAAACCTGAAAGGATTTACTAATGAACAACTGGTAGCGGAGGTGGATGCACTGTGTCTATAGATCAGGAAAAGGCGTGGAAACCCAAAATCATCGTATTCGCCTGCAACTGGTGCACGTATGCCGCTGCGGACTTGGCGGGGTCGAATCATTTGCATTACCCGGCCGATGTTCGCATTATTCGTACTCCTTGTTCCGGGCGTATGGACCCCTTGCTGGTTTTGCGGGCTTTTAACCGGGGGGCGGATGGTGTACTGCTATCTGGATGACATCCGGGTGAATGCCACTATGGTAGTGGCAATTACTACAACCGGCGCCGTCATACTATCATGAAGAGCTTAATGGAGTATATCGGCATTGAACCGGAAAGATATCAGACGGCCTGGATCTCCGGTGCTGAGGGAATCAAGTTCCAGGAGACCATGCAAAAGTTAGTGGATGATGTCAATAACCTTGGTCCCAACCATAAGCTGAAGGGGGCAAAATAGATGAACTATACCAAAGAGATTCGTGAAATTGCCACCAGGCTGTTGGAAAATGAGCAGGTCGATATGGTAATGGCTTGGGAAAAGGGCGACCAAGAGTACCAAACTCTCCCATTTATTGCTCGTACTGTTGACGAGGTCAGTCGTATAGTGTGCGATGAGTACTCTATACACAACTTGTCCAACAACCTGCTCCGTTATCGAGACGGGAAAGAAAAAATAGCTATTGTGGTCAAGGGCTGTGATTCGCGGGGAGTAGTCAGACTCTTGGAAGATAATCAAATCGAAAGGGAACGGCTATATATTATCGGATTGGCTTGCCCCGGTGTTAAAGATCCACTCTTGGCTATGAAGCAGAATTCTGGTTTTGAAAGAGTCCAAGATCAGGATGAGGGGCTGGCTAGCAAATGCCGGTATTGTTTGCAACCCAATCCAGTTATTTATGATGAACTGGTAGGAGAAGAGCAGCCTGTGGCTGAGCTGCAGGATCGTTTCGCTCGTATTGAGGAAATTGAACAGATGTCTGCTGATGAACGCTATAAGTTCTTTGAAGACATGCTCTCCACCTGTGTGCGTTGCTATGCTTGCCGGCAGGTCTGCGTAGCCTGCAACTGTCGCACCTGTATTTTTGATGAGACCCGTCCCCAATGGGTGGGAAGAGAAACCAGCACTAGCGACAATATGATGTATCACCTGATACGTGCCTCCCACATGGCAGGAAGATGCATTGAATGTGGAGAATGTGAACGAGTATGTCCGGTCCATATTCCGTTAATGCTGATCAATCGTAAACTGATCAAAGATGTGAATGGATTTTTTGGTCCTTATGAAGCTGGTATGGAGTATGTTGAGGGAAGAAAACCGCCACTAAGCGTTTATAAGGAAAACGATCCGGATGATTTCCTGTAAGGGGTGAGATTATGAAGGTGTTGAAAACTAGCAAAATAGAACAAGTTCTCGATCGCCTAGCTCAGCAGGCTGATGTGTATGCACCTATCCTGCGGGGGCAGCAGTCGGGTTTTTTCTCCTGGAGAACTTATAATGAAGATTTTGATGACCTTATGTTTGATATTTTGAATGTATATCAGCCTCCTAAGAATATCGTTCTGCCTCAGACTGAAAAAATGTATAGTTTTCGTCAGGAAGGGCAGGACATTAGTGTCGAGCCCATAGCGGCCGAGGTTGAACCCAAGATCATTATGGGTGTTCGCGCCTGTGATGTGCGGGGAATTGAGTATTTAGATGAAGTCTTTTTGACCAAAGGATATGTGGATGACGCTTATAAAGCCCGGCGCGACAAGACTACTATTATAGCGAGTGCCTGCTATAATCCGGGAACCAACTGCTTTTGCGACTCCATGGGAGTAAATCCGACTGATCCGGAATCAGCTGATGTTATCATGCGCGAAGTAACCGGCGGTTATGTTTGGGAAGTGAAAACCGAAAAAGGGGAAGCAGTTACCAAACAGATTGAAGACATATTGGAAGAGCAAGAGGTCGAACTATTTACCTTGAAGCCATTCTTGCGTAAGGTGGAATATGAAGGAGTAACAGAGAAACTTAAAGATATGTTTGAAGATCCCATGTGGGAAAAATATTCTGAGCCCTGCCAGACCTGCGGGATATGCACCTATCTGTGTCCCACTTGCTACTGCTTTGATATTCAGGTAAAGAACTGGGGAGACGAAGGTTATCGTTTCCGTTGTTGGGACTCCTGTATGTATCGGGAATATACGCAAATGGCAGGAGGCCATAATCCTCGTGAAGCTGCTAAGGAAAGATTTCGTAACCGCTTCCTGCATAAGCTGCAATTCTTTCCGGAAAGATATGGAAGACCGCTTTGCACAGGATGCGGACGCTGTATAGTAGCCTGCCCGGCAGGGGTAAATATTATCAAGATAATCGATACGGTAAAGGAGGCGGAAACCGGTGCATGATTGCAGTTGTGAAAGACCATTAGTACCGGGAATCGTCGAGGTAGTAAAAATCATAGATGAGACTCCTGATGTAAAGAATTTTTATGTGCGTAGTGAGAATGGCGTGCCTTTTGATGTTATGCCGGGCCAATTGGCTATGGTTTCTATGCTTCCGGTGGGAGAAGGTATGTTCTCAGTTTCCTGGCAAGAAGAGAACGATCACCTGGAATTCGCCATCAAACGAACTGGCCTGATGACGGATGAGCTTCATCGGATCGAGGTTGGTCAAAAGCTGGGAGTGCGCGGTCCTTATGGCAATGGTTTTCCGGTGGAAGAGTGCAAGGGCAAGGATATGCTGTTCATAGCCGGTGGCATTGGACTGGCACCCCTACGTTCTTTTATTAAATATTGCTTTAAGCATCGGGAAGACTATGGCAAGATTACTATTCTATATGGAAGTCGCAGCGCGGCGGATTTATGCTTTAAGGATGAACT
>CAZTZX010000014.1:5036-19160 GCA_964618175.1 uncultured Syntrophomonas sp.
TTCAACCTGGCCCAACTCAGAAAACTACCTCCCGAATGGTAAAGGAAAGCAAGTGAGTCAGGGGATATCTCCTGACTCACTTTTTTTGTTTATGCGCAAGTTAGGGGACGATCCTTCCACTTGCGCTGTCAAGTAAGCATCAAGCATGTAGGGGTCGGTCTCCGCGCCGACCCGAGCAAGCCCCCCCCTTTCCCCCCGTTCTGTCATTCTCGCGTAGGCGGTAATCCATGCCTGCGGCCGACCCGCGCGGCTTGCCACAGGATAACGGTTGAAATATCCATCTATTTCCGCGCAGTCACATTAACCCACCCCGTGCCTTCCCGAAGAAAAGCAAGGCAAAGAGCCGTCCGAGACCACAAAAAAAGTACCCTTTTAAGTGTCATCCTGAGGGAGGCACGACTGAAGGATCTTTCCCCCTGGCACCAATAAAGATTCTTCGGCTAAGCCTCAGAATGACATGCATTTTTTCAGCAGTCTCGAACCGTCCACACGCCTTGTTCACGTCTTGTTGGCCTTAGAATACGTTCCCGCCAAACAAATAGCCTAGATAGAACACAGCCCCTATCACAACTATGTGAAATATCCACCAGCCTGTTTTCAAAAAGTGAAATGTACCAATATCATAGCCATCTTCCGTTTTCAATTCATTGTCCACCTTTTTTACACCTCCTTACGTTATTTAATAATTCCCTGCTTAGGTGCAATTATGTACCGTTAGTCAGTCAGTAAGGAATTGATTACAGATTTGCCTGAATATAAACTGGGTGTGATGCATTGACATGTGGGAAATAATCAATAAAATAGTTATAGTCCGGCGAGTTGCACAAGAATGTGCACAAACAAGGAGGATAATATCATGCATGAAATTCGCCAAGATCTTTTAAACCCTACGGTAGCCAAGATGTTAACAACTTTTCATCTTGATAAGAATTATGTATCTGGTCAAGGTAGCTATTTGTTTGACGATAAGGGCAACCGCTACCTTGATTTCATTGCTCAATATGGGGCAGTGCCATTTGGCTATAATCCGCCTATGATCTGGGAAGCCCTGGATCGGGTCAGGAGTCAGCAAATTCCCAGTTTGGTGCAGCCTTCCTTACCGGGTGAGGCTCTGCGTCTGGCTAATAAACTAGCCCAAATCACACCGGGGGATCTCTGTTATTGCACTTTTTGCCAAAGTGGGACCGAAGCTGTTGAAGCAGCAATAAAATTAGCTCGCTCCGCTACCGGAAAACTGACCATCGTATCTACTGAGCGCAGTTTTCACGGTAAGACTCTGGGAGCATTATCTGCTACGGGCAGAGATGTTTATCAAACACCTTTTGGTGCGCCAGTGCCTGGTTTTACTCGTATTCCCTACAATGATGCCGCTGCTTTAGCTGAACTTTTGGAAAAGAATTCCGATGTGGCTGCTTTCATAGTCGAACCGGTGCAAGGTGAAGGGGGAATCATACCTGCTGAGCCTGGTTACCTGGCGGAAGCGCAGCGGCTATGTCGCCAGTACGGGGTAGTGTTTATTGTCGATGAAATTCAAACCGGTTTGGGGCGTACCGGCAAAATGTTTGCTTGCGACCATGCAGAAATAGAGCCTGATGTATTGCTCTTAGCCAAAGCTTTGGGTGGTGGACTGATCCCCCTGGGAGTATGTATAAGTTCACCCCGGGTCTACAATGATGATTTTGGCGCCCTGCACAGCTCCACCTTTGCCAACAATAACCTGGTCTGTGCGGTGGGTTCTGCCGTTCTGGAGGAATTGCTCAAAGATGATCAGGAGCTGATCAAAGGCGTGGCTGCAAAAGGTGAATACTTATTAAAACGTGCTCATCAGCTGGGGGAATCATACCCGGACATTATCAAGAAGGTTCGGGGTCAAGGGTTGATGGCAGGAATAGAGTTTTACGATCTGGATGACTGCGGGTCATTTGATATGACTTATCTCTGTGATCAGGGGGGATTTACGGCTTTGCTGGCCGGATTCCTGCTCAATGTATTTCACATTCGCCTGGTACCCTTCCTGAACAACCCTATGACCGTACGTCTGGAGCCGACTCTCACCATTACGATAGAGGAGATCGACCAGGTTATGGATGCCCTGGATACTGTTTGCCAAATACTATCCCACCAGGATTATGCTCTGTTATATCTTTTCCTGATAGGGGACAATTCCCGCCCGAAGAATATAGTTGATTATCGGCTTTCCCGTCGCAGTATAAAAGCATCTTCTTTAGAAGATGGCGAAAAGCCAACTCAAAAGTTTGCTTTTGTAATCCACTATCCGGGGCCAGAAGATGTTATTGCTAATAATCCTTCCTTTGTGCGCCTTTCCCGCCCTGAATTGTATCAGCTTTTAGATTGGCAGTGTCAGACCGGCGAAGCCGGCATGGTATGTCATATGCCGGCCATTCGCTCCCGGAACGGAAATGCCGCTGAAGGTTGGCTAATTGGAGTTCCGTATGGTGCTCGCCAGATCATGTCCCTACCCCGGGAAGAAGTTGTGAAAGTAATAGGTGAGGCAGTAGATATGGGACGCAAACTGGGAGCGGGCATAGTAGGCCTGGGCGCTTTGACCTCAGTAGTGACCCGGGGAGGACGCTCGGTAACTGATCGAAATGTAGCTGTCACCAGCGGCAACAGTTTCACGGTACTTATGGCTATGGAAGCCCTGTACCGCGGAGCAGAAAAGATGAACATTGATGTAGCTCAGGCCCAGGGAGCAGTAGTAGGAGCTACCGGGTCTATTGGTCGAGCCTGTTCCTTACTGCTGTCTGAACAGGTGGCTAATATAATATTACTGGGTAATGATCAACATCCCACCAGCAGTCGCAACCGTTTGCGGTCGCTCTATAGCGATATTTTTGTCTATGCCCGGCAGCGGTTAGCAAGGGGTGAGGAAAGCGGCCTGGCCGGTTGGTTGAAAGATGTAGTGGAAAGCTTGTCGAGCCTTAATGATCTCCAGTCCCAACAACTGCTGGAAACTTATCATCAGGGCGAGTTTTCTCAGGAGTGGGTGCAAGCAGTAGCGGATTGCTTAAATCTGGATGTTCCGGTGGAAACCAGCCTCAGTCTGGTTGATTCCTTACCGCTTTGTGATCTGATAGTGGCGACCAGCAATGCTCCCGATTATTTAATTTACCCTTATCATCTAAACCCCGGTTGTGTGGTATGCGATGTGGCACGGCCAGCTGATGTATCTCCGGAAGTATACCAGCAAAGAGATGATCTGCTGGTTTTAGAAGGTGGTCTGGTACAGTATCCGGATAGCATCTCTTTTGGACCCAACTTTGGTTACCGGGACGGAGTTAGTCTAGCCTGCCTGTCAGAAACCGTATTACTGGCCATGGAAGGAGATTACCAGCACTTTAGTATTGGTGCCAAATTGCCCTTGGAAACAGTAGCCTACTTGCGACAACTAGGCGAGAAACACGGTTTTAGCCTGGCGGGATTGGTAATGAATGGCCGGGAAATCACCGATGGGGATATTGAGCAGATCTATAATCGTTCTCGACAGTTGAAGTCAGCCCAAAACCTGTAATACAAAATCAGGCAAGTGGGTCAGGCCTGGAGATTTTTACTTACTGACACATAGGGGATTTAGCTTATCCAAGTAAGTAAATATCCAGGCTTGACCCTTTTTCATTCTGCTAATAAGCAGGAGAATTTGCATCAATTGACAAACCTTAATAAAATAAGGAAAGGAAAGGAGGCTAGAACCATTGAATGAAATAGTAATACGTAAGGATGGCAAATGGTATTACAATAATGCGGAAATGTTTCGCCGCAACATAGTCAACCTACTGTCGGTTAATATAGATAAGCAGGAAGATGGCAATTATATTATAGCTATGGGTGATGAGGTTTCTGAAATCGACGTTGAAGACGTTCCGTTCTATGCAACCGGTATACAGGAATCGGAGGGTGGAATCTTTACACTAATCTTCCATGATCTGCAGGAATATGAACTAAACCAGGAACTGCGCTTGTATTTTAAGGGAGACGTTCCTTACATCTCTTATCGCTGGCCCGCTGATACCCGACTTAGTCGGGGCATTTACTGGAAACTCAGCGATTATTTTAACTTCCGGGGCGATGAGGTTTACATTGTTCCACCTGGAACCGAATAATTGCGGGATTGTTAGGAGGCAAATCTTATGGCCATTAGAATTGTGACAGATACCTCATGCGATCTTCCTGATGAAATCCTGATCAAACATCAGATCGATATGATTCCTTTAAAGGTAACCTTTGCAGATGGAGAGACATATCTGGATCGCTTGGAGCTTTCCCCGGAGTTATTCGTACAAAAAATGGCTGCTTCTCGTCATCTTCCCAAAACGGCCGCGCCTGATCCTACTACTTTTGTAGAGCACTTTGAGCAGGGATTGCGTGAGGCGGGCGATGTTCTGTTTATCAGTCTATCATCTGGCCTCAGCGGCACTTTCCAGATAGCTCAGCTGGCCCAAAAGATGCTGGGAAATGCCAAGGTAAGGGTCTTCGACAGTTTGTCGGCTTCGCTGGGGACTGGAATTATGGCAGTGCGAGCAGCTCAAATGGCAGCAGCCGGTTTGGGAATAGAAGACATTATCAAAGAGCTGAGCAGCACCTTGAGGACCAAACAAAATATTTTTACACTTAATACTTTGGAGAATGTGGTCAAAGGCGGGAGATTAAAACGGATAGAAGGCTTGGCCGGGGATCTACTACATATCAAACCTGTTTTCTTGGGCAATAATGATACTGGCAAACCGGAATTATACGCAAAAGTTAGAGGACGCCACAAAGCCGTAAAATTTATGGTGGGTATGCTGGGAGAACTAGTGGACGGTCTAGAGAATAGCGTAGTAGGCATCACCCATGTGCACTGCCTAGCCGATGCCCAACATCTTGGGCAGCTGATAGCCGAGCGCTACAATCCTGAGGCCATATGGATCAGCGATATGAGTGCCACTATTGGTACCTATGCTGGTGAAGGCGGTTTAATGGTTAACGTATAAAAAAAAGGAGGGGGCTTTGTTGCCGATCGAGCCCCCAGATAATGGTAATACACACCCCTATGTGTATGTCCCCCCAGTTACAATACCTTGCAAATTGTATGCCAATAAATTGGCGTCGCCAAGATAGAGATAAATTGGCATCGGGCCAGGAGAACCTAACAGGGGTGTCTCAAGAAGAAGACAAAAAAGCGTACATAAACATAGACACATATATCTGAATTGAGACACTTATAGGCGGCTTATTTCTGGCGGCCGAAATCTTTTTTCATCTATCTGCAGAGCGTGATCGATATTAGCCAACATATCAGCTCGGTCAGCCGGGATCACCCCCTGAACATCCCAATAATTTGAAACATGATCACTCAGCACTATACTGTTGTCACATTCCAGATGTTCCACCAGGAGTCTAACTTCCTGTAAGGCTTGGTGAGCAGACAATAATTTGAATTTCCCCTGGTGGTATTCTTCATATAGAGGAGTGTTGGAAACGGGAACAAAGGTACGCAAACGGATATAATCGGGACTTATCTGACTTAAAACCCGCGCACTTTCTAGAGCATGCTCACGAGTCCTCTCCACACCGCCGATTCCTACCAGATAGTACTCACTGGTTTGCAAACCAGCCTGCTTTAGTTTCAATCCGGCTTCGACGATCTCGGCTGAGGTTACTCCTTTATTGATTCTTTCCAGGGTAACATCATCGCCGCTTTCCATGCCGGTATGGACTCGGGTCAATCCGGCGGCTTTGAGACGCTGGAGGTCTTGCAGGCTCTTTTTGTTAACAAACCGGGCCGATCCATAAACGGTGATACGCTGCAATTGGGGGAATAGCTCCCCCGCATAAAGAAATATTTCCTCCAACTGATCAGTTTTCATTATTATCGTATTACCGTCCGGAAAGAAGATGGAGTGGATAACATCTCCATAATGATTTTTGGCCATGGCTAAATCTTCTTTGATTTCATGAACCGGCCGCAGGCGGAAGCGAGTACCTTTATACATTTGACAGAAAGTGCATTTGTTATGGGGACACCCAATTGTAGCTTGGATCAGCAGACTGTTAGCTTCACTGGGTGGCCTGTAAACGGTTCCTTCATAACGCAATATATCTACCTCCTTGCCTCTTAGCCTAGCAGATTTTATAAGAAGGTAAAAGCCGCATTTTTTATGCAAATTACGGCAGTTAGAGGGATTTACCTGTTGTCATATATCCCCAAAAAATATATAGTTAAACAAGAATGCAAACACCATACTGTAAAGGTTGGGAACCAAATGTCGGTAAGGGTTATAATTGTAGATGATGATGAGCGGGAGCGCATCGTGCTTCGCTACGTGTTCGACCAGATCAAAGACGTTGACTTAGTGGGAGAGGCAGTCCACGGTTTAGAGGCTTTACTCTATTGCCAGGAAAAGAAGGTTGACCTAGTGTTTCTGGATATAGCTATGCCAGAAATGGGTGGTTTGGAGACAGCTCGTAAGCTGTTGGAAATGAAAGAACCGCCCTTATTTGCTTTTGTCACGGCCCGCCGGGAGATGGCGGTAGATGCCTTTGAACTGGGAGCGCTGGATTTTATCGTCAAGCCTATCGAAAAGCAGCGAGTGGAAAAAACCGTTGAAAGAGCCAAACAGCGTATAGCTCATAGATCATTTGTGGAGGAAATGGTGCGTGACCGCTTAAAAGAACGTATTGATTTCATGCTGCAGCGTTATAAGAACTATGAGATATTTACCAGTAAGCTGGCAGTACGAGAAAAAGGCAAAATCACCCTGCTCAATCAAGACGATATAGTATACTGTGAAAGTCAGGGCAAGAAGGTCTTTATATGCACCCAGGAAGGGACCGGTTATCTCAGCAATTATACCCTTACTGAACTGGAGAAACGTCTTGATAATACTAGTTTTTTCCGTGCTCATCAGGCCTTTATCGTTAATCTGGATTATATCAAGGAAATCGTCAATTTTGGCGAGGGTTCGTACATCTTGCATCTTACTGACGGCAGTAAAAATATAATTCTCAGCCGTTCGCGTGCTAAACAACTTCGAGACAAAATGGGCATATAGAAAAACCGTTCAGGACACAAAAACCACCAATTAAACCCCTAATGCGTCCTATCATTCCAAAGAAAATCAACCTGGCAAGATAAAAGATTCATAGCGGGAAACTGCAAAATAGTGGAGGAAGGGCCTTTTGAAGTCGGTTCTTCCTTTGGTTATAAGGGTTTTTAATGTCCTCCATAAATTTGCACCATAAGTCACAAGCTAGGGCAAATTATCCAATGAAACCAACCAACTTCAGCCCTTGTAGAGAAAAATATCACATAATGGTTTATAGTTTAACTAGAGAATAAGAACGGTGAAATAGAATGAAAGGGGGGGCCACCCAAGAGCTTGCTTTCCGGCATAAAGAATGGACGGATTTTTAGCCGGGAAAATAGACATACTACTCAGCTAAAGGGATTGAGAATTAACTAGTTGGACGGAAACGGATTTACCTTTTGTATGAGGGGAGTGATAATCTATGATACCTTTTGCTAAGCTAGAGCGATATGGAGGAAACGAGTCGCTGTTTGAACTGGTTTTGATGTCAGCTGTATCAACACTGGTGGGCGAGCCGTTGCATATCCATGCGGAAGGTTTACGAGGAACTGGAAAAACTACCATAATGCGTGCAGTGCGGGGCATTCTCCCTAATATCACCCGGGTCAAGGGATGTGTCTATAATTGTGATCCCCAACGACCGCATTGTCCCGAGCATAAAAACATGACCACCCAAGAACTGGCTGCCATCGGTACCGAAGAAATACCTATGCCTTTCCTGGAGATTTCCCATTCTGCCAAAGTGGGCACCGTAGCTGGCAGTATTGATCTGGGCCGCCTAACAGACCAGGAGGCACCAGAAGCCCGTCTGTTACCAGGAATGATCCCGCAAGCTCATCGGGGCATTCTGTTTATTGACGAGATCAACCGACTGGCGGATACATCTCCGGAGATCACCGATATCCTGCTGGATGTCATGGGTAACAAGCCAGGGCACATCCAAATTGAGGAAGCGGGTCTGCCGGTGGTGGAGATCCCAGTTAATGTTTCGGTTTGGGCAGCCTCCAATCCTGACGAGGATCCCGGCCCTCTGGAAGAAATTAGACGTCAATTGTCTGATCGATTTGACATGGTTTGTTATATGGGCCGTCCTGATTCGGTCGATATCCTGGCCCAGATGTTAAAAGAGAACTCCCATGTCTATAAGAACCAGAAAAACAATGATGTTGATGATGATCAAGGCAATGAAGTGTATCGCAAGAGCATAATTAAATGGGCGGGCCTGTTCGAACAAGCTGATCTCCCTGACTTTTTGCGGAATTTTATCGCCCGTCTTTACATCAAGCATAGTTTAGAGAGTATACGCGCTATTGAGGCGATGCAGCAGGGGGCTGTTCTGCACAGCATAATCCGAGGCCGTGACAAAGTGTTGATCAATGATGTTACGGATATGATACCGCTGGTATTGAAACATAGAGTAGATGGAGACACCTTGATCAGAATGATAAATGATGTTGACGCGAAATCGAACAAGGAAGGGATCCTATCCTTTAGAGGACGCAAGAATAAGCCTAAGGAAGATAGTGAACAACCTGACTATTTCCCCCACAATGCTCGTCCGCTAAAAGATATGAGCCGGGGAGAACTCATCAATACGGAGAAGACCCTGACACCTTCGGACTTCTAGGCAATCTCGGATAAGGGGGTAATTACTATGATGGGGGAAAAGACCAACATAGATAAGGCCGCCTCAGTAGGTAATTATCTGAGCTTATATTTTGGACAGAATCAGGGCGTGCGCCTGGGGGAAAGTACGGTAGTCAGTCGTAAGGCGCACGGTCGTTTACCAGAAAAAAGGGTCAAAGGTCAGATAAAAATTCTTCTGAACCGTGATGCGGGTAAGACCTACCTGGATTACGTGGATGTCGACCAAGTCGTTCATATTGATACTTATCATAAACCGGGTGAAATAAACCCGCGCGATACGGCGCGGGCAATTTTTTACGCGCTGGAATCTCATTTCCTAGAGCAGAACCCCCAGCTCCAGTATGCGGAAGATGAGCGCTTTCGCATGGTAGCCGATTATGCCAACAAGATATTTATAACTACCAATGGGGGCAAAGGTACGGTTTATGACCTGTTTCAAGGCATTATTCGTCCATTTATCGAGGGGGAAGAAGGCTTTGACCATGTGCACATTTTAGCTCGCCTGAACCGGGAAGAGTATTATCTGGTCTATGTAATTACTGAAGCTGTAGAAGGGGTAGTACTTCAGTCAGAACTCAAATTATCAAAAGTACGCAATATAACCCATGGCAATCAAAAGCAAGCGGAAGAGAGTTTTTCGGAATATATTAAGCTACCCTGGAAAAAGTTCAAGGGTCAGAATGCCCGGCAGCTACCTGCTAAAGAGAATGTTAATCAATTGGTTCTCAAGCTAGCGGAGAAGTTTGGCGGGGTAGATGAAATCGAGGAGTTCCTAGAAAACTATTCCACCAACGTCTTTAAGCGCAAGGGTATTGATCAGCAGAAGAAAAAGTGGGGAGATATTGAACATTACCTGGAACAGCTTGAAGAGCTGGGACTGATCAAAGACACACTTATGGGAAAGGTTTTGACCCGGAAAGGACTAGATCTAAAAGAATTCGTTATCAATCATAAATGTGAATTGGAGACGGAAATAAGACGGAATATTCGCCGGTCTCCCTCCGGGGGTACTAACCGTTTTCGCAAGCTGGGCAAGGTGGAAAAGAAGTCGAGCCAGGTGGAATTCACTAACCGCAATAAGACCGTCAATGATCCTGAGAAAAACTGGTCCGGTGATTTGGCGGTTCCGGAAACCATTATCCAGGCTAAAAAGAACTCGTTCCTGCGCGGTGATGTCGGCCTAAGGATAAAAAAGAGCGACCTGCATTATTATGAAAAGAAAACCTATATCCCCATCGATGTATGTCTGTTGATAGATGCCAGCGGAAGTATGGCTGGTGATAAACGTCAGGCCGCCTGCTATTTGGCCGAACATTTGCTGTTAACTGGTAAAGAAAAGGTGGCCGTGGTGACTTTTCAGGAGCGCAGCAGTAAAGTTGTAGTGCCTTTTACCCGTAATGAGAGCCTCCTTCGTAAAGGATTATCAACTATCAACCCGGCCGGACTGACGCCGCTGGCTGATGGCATTATGACCGCCCTTAATCTGATCAACAATACCCGGGTGCGCAACCCTTTGCTGGTCTTGATTACCGATGGCATTCCCAACACCCCTTTATGGACTATGGATGCCAAAGCAGATGGCCTGGAAGCCGCTGGCCGAATTGGCAACAGCAATGTCAGGTTTATATGTATAGGAGTGGAGTCAAACCGCTATTACCTGGAGAAAGTGGCAGATCAGGCTGAGGGAGTGCTTTATTTAGTGGACGATTTGAATAAGGAGAACCTCATTAACATTGTAAAAGCGGAAAAGAAAACCATGCTGGAGTCTAGACGCAGCTTGGCCTAGCCGGGCGAAATTTGACATTTTTCTCTAAAGTCCGGTACAATCAGATTAGTAAATATTTTCACTAATGTAAGGAATGCAAACGCGTAGTTTGCTTTAATAACTCCTCCTTCGTACACGAGCACCGTTTCGGTGCTCGCTTTTTTTTGGCATAAAATGGTGGCCGGCCTCGTATGATGTACAAGCAACCGTAAGGGAGGCCGAAAACATGCCCCAGCGTTTTATTGTCATTATAGCCGTTTTTGTCCTGGCGGTCTGTTTGCTCAGCGGAGGATGTCAGACCTCCAATGACCAATTATCCATTAAAAGCTGGCGGGATCTGGTTGATCTCTTACCCGAGTCCCAGGATCCAAGTCAGATGGAACTACAGGATGAGGTGCCTGCTGATGAGCAATTGCCCAGTGCAGCAGGCGATCAGGAAACCATTGAAGTGATGCTTTATTTTGGAGGACAGGATGGTCTGTCACTGGTTCAAGAAAGCCGCGTTATTCCTAAAGAGGAAGGAATTGCCCGCAGCACCATAAATGAACTGATAAAGGGACCAGGCACACCGGAGTATTTAAGTGTTTTTCCCGCAGGCACCAGATTGCTGGATATCAATGTGAAACCAGATGGGCTGTGCATCGTAGATCTTAGTAGTGAAGCTTGTCAGGTCGCTAATCAACAACAGGAAGAAATGATGGTCATGGCCATTGTCAATTCTGTAGGTCAGTTTGCTTCGGTTCGAGAGGTGAGCTTTATGATCAACGGTGAATTGGTTCAGGAAATTGGAGGTTTTATTGACTTGAGCCAACCTGTAAAAACCGTTAATTAAAAGTAGAGTCCCTCTAGGGGGGGGAGACAGCTAGACTGTCTCCCCCTTATTCATGGGGCAGTAATGGAATTAATGACCTAAAAGTGATACATTTATTAGTGTATGTTTGGGAACGGTAGAATAGGCTGCCAATCCGATCTAATGAGGTGTTTGCTTGAAGAATAAACAACCCATAGGAGTGTTAGATTCCGGCGTAGGGGGGCTCACCGTTATAAAAACGATGCTAACTGAGCTGCCTGACGAGGATTTTATTTATTTTGGAGATACTGCACACCTGCCCTATGGCAGTAAAACACCTGAAGAGCTAATAACTTACGCTCGGGATATAATTCAATTTTTTAGTACCTTTCCGGTAAAAGCTGTGGTAATAGCCTGCGGAACACACTCTTCGGTGACTCTGCAGCATATCATAAACGATTACTCTCTACCCCTTATAGGGGTAGTTAAGGCGGCCGCTCGCAGTGCTGCGGCTACTACCTCCAACCATCGCGTGGGTGTGTTGGCTACTCAGGCCACCGTATTGAGCGGTACGTTCACCCGCGAAATACAATCTCTGCAGCCCCAATGTAAGGTGCTGGAGGTAGCCTGTTCGAAATTTGTACCGCTAGTGGAGTCTGGTAAACTGGATGATAATGATACCCGACAAGCTGTCGATGAGTATATCGGCCCTTTAGTAGATCAGGGAATAGATACTTTGGTCTTGGGCTGTACCCATTATCCTTTTCTTGCTCCGCTGATCCGAGAGTATGTGGGAGCACAGGTAAACCTGGTTGATCCCTCTCATGAAACAGTAGAAGAGTTAAAGTGGCTCTTGGGGAGTCAAGATTTGGCCCGAGGATCGAATTCTCATCCTCAAAGGCAGTTCTATGTAAGCGGCAACCACGAATCGTTTTTTACGGTGGGTAAGCTCTTGATAGGCGATGTTATACAGAAGGTAGATCAGGTTTCTCTCGACTAGGGGTTTAATATTCAAGGAGTTGTAATTATGGGGAGAGTTGGATTCACCACCACCATACCGGTGGAAGTTCTGCTGGCAGCAGGCCAAGAACCGGTTGACTTAAACAATCTTTTTATTGGCGCAGTCCGCCCGCAGAGTATGACTGACCAGGCTGAAGAAGCAGGCTATCCGCGTACTACCTGCGGCTGGATAAAGGGACTGTATACGGCAGCCCTGACAACTGAAATGGATTCAGTTATTGCGGTGATGCATGGGGACTGCAGTAATACCCAGGCGTTGATGGAGACTCTGGAATTGCAGGGGATAGATATGATCCCTTTTGCATTTCCTTATGATCGTGACCCCCGGGGTCTGCAAGCCAGCCTTTACAAACTGATGGATCGCTTCGGTGTTAGTGAAGCCGAGGTGGAAAAGGAAAAGAGGCGGCTGGATGAAGTACGGCGCTTATGCTGGATCTGGGATGAGTTGACTTGGAAGTACGATAAGGTCAGTAGCCATGAAAACCATCTTAAACTGGTGTCCACCAGCGATTTTGAAGGTAACCCAGATCGTTTTGCGGCGGAAATGGACAAACTTATTAATGAAGCCCGGCAACGGCAACCGGAAAGCGGTCAAGTGCGACTGGCCTATATTGGCGTGCCACCAATTTTTACAGATCTCTATCAAGTTTTGGAGTCTTTAGGGGCCCGGGTAGTCTTTAACGAAGTGCAACGGCAGTTTTCTATGCCTTACCAGACTGATAAGATGGTTGATCAATATATTTCTTATACTTATCCTTATGGCGCTTTTGCCAGGCTAGCCGATATTAAGGCCCAGGTGGAAGAGCGGCAGGTACAGGGAGTTATTCATTATACCCAAACCTTTTGTTATCGTCAGATAGAGGATTTGATCTATCGCCAGAAGCTGGGACTTCCGTTGCTGACTCTGGAAGGCGACAAACCAGGTAAAGTTGATGCGCGCAGTCGATTGCGCCTGGAAGCATTTATTAATATGTTAAGTTAGCGGAGGGCTGAATATGATTGGCATTGATTTAGGCTCCCGCCAGGTGAAGCTGATTCAAATGCAACAGGGAACTGTGTCTCGCCGGGAAATGAGAGATACTATTGGGTTTTATCGTCAGTATGGCCGAGTAAAAGATGGTCAACTACAGATAGATCTGGAAGAGGCGGGTTGGAGTGGTGATGAGGTCATTGCCACCGGATACGGGAAAATGGCCGTATCTATAGCCGATGCCAGGCAGATACCAGAGATCCAAGCCCATGCCTTGGGAGCGGTATTCCAGAGCCAACAGCAGTCGTTTACCTTGATTGATATTGGCGGTCAGGATTCCAAAGTGATCCTGGTGCGTGATGGGAAAGTGGCGGATTTCATAACTAATGATCGCTGTGCAGCCAGCTCGGGACGCTACCTGGAGAATATGGCGGCCGTATTGGATATTAGTCTGGACGAGCTGTCCCGCTATGACCAGGATCCGGCGGAGATCAATGCCACCTGTGCTATTTTTGGCGAAACCGAATTGGTAGCTCGCATTGTGGAAGGCTGCTCTTTGTCACAGTTGGCGGCGGGAGTCAATTATGCACTTTATCACCGCCTGGCGCCTTTACTAAAAAGGATGGACAGCGAATTATTAGTTCTAGCTGGAGGGGTGGCCTTGAATAAGGCCTTAGCAGATATTCTGGCTCGGGAAACCGGGCGACAAGTTTTACGACTGCCAGATCCCCAGTATAATGGGGCTATTGGTTGCTGTGTTTTTGGAGGTATATGAACCCATGCAGCTTAGGGTAATTGGACACTGGGCACCTTATCCACGTGCTTTGGAAGCCTGTTCCGGATA
>CAZTZX010000014.1:19260-27437 GCA_964618175.1 uncultured Syntrophomonas sp.
ACCGCTGATACCAGCTATGATCCGCAATTGATCGCTGCGACCACAGGAGTCAAGCTTTTGCTGTGTGAATGCAGTTTACGGATAGCCGATGGAAAAGTTGCCGGCCAGTTAGGCCACATGACTACTGCTCAGGCGGGTCGGTTGGCCCGGGAAAGCGGAGCTGAGATCTTAGTGGCGACTCATTTCTGGCCGGAATATCAGTTAAAAGCGCTGCAGCAGGAGATTCAAACGGAGTACCAAGGCCGGATAATCATGGCTGAACATGACTTAACCGTACAAATTTAATTACCAGGTGGGGGAGACCATGCGAATTGTTGAGGTAGAAAAAATAAAAGAAATCGTAAAGCAAGCCGTAATAGAGGCTAATACTAAGCTTCCGGAGGATGTGCTGGATGGCCTGCAAAAGGCTTGCGCTAAGGAAACTGTCCCTCGCGCGCGCCGACTGCTGGAGATTCTTTTGGAAAACGCCCGCCAGGCACAGACTGAGAACATGCCTTTGTGTCAGGATACCGGTCTGGTCACCATACAGATGCAGTTGGGTCAGGAAGTTCTGTTGACCGGTGGTGATCTATATGAAGCTATTGATCAAGGGGTGCGGGAAGGGTACCGGGAAGGATATTTCCGGGCTTCTATGGTCAAAGACCCCTTGGAAAGAATAAATACGGGGGACAACACTCCGGCAGTAGTCCACCTGGAGATGACCGCAGGTGACCAGGTGGTTATCACTGTGTTTCCCAAAGGAGCCGGCAGTGAAAATATGGGCCGTACCGCCATGTTGAAACCAGCCGATAGCTGGTTGGGGGTGCGACGATTTATTATAGATACTGTGAAAATAGCCAATGCTAATCCCTGCCCACCCATCATTGTGGGAGTAGGGTTAGGCGGGAACATGGAGAAAGCCTGTCTCCTGGCTAAAAAGGCACTTTTAAGGCCCATCAACCTATCTCACCCTGATAGCCGGATCGCTGACCGAGAAGCTGAACTTTTTCAGGCGATCAATCAGTTGGGCATCGGTCCGCAGGGACTGGGGGGAGATACAACCGCCCTGGCGGTAAATATGGAAGTGTTTCCGACCCACATCGCCAGCCTTCCGGTAGCAGTTAGTCTTAACTGCCACTCGACCCGTCGGGCTGTGGTGACTATTTAACACAGAGAGGAGGGCATTCGGTGACTCATATTCTAAGAGCACCCTTGGACAGCAATGCTCTACAGGAGTTAAAAGCAGGGGACGAAGTCCTGGTGCAAGGGACTGTATACGCAGCCCGGGATGCAGCCCATCAGAGAATGATTGCGGCTCTAAAAACAGATGGACAACTTCCTTTTGACATAGATGGTCAGATTATTTATTATGTTGGACCCTGTCCGGCTCCTCCCGGAAGGATAATCGGCTCAGCCGGGCCTACCACCAGCAGTCGTATGGATGCTTACACTCCCGCCCTACTGCAAAGAGGCCTCAAGGCCATGATTGGCAAAGGTGGTCGTAGTCCGCAGGTAATAGAGGCCATGATAAACCACGGGGCTGTGTATTTGGCGGCAGTGGGTGGCGCAGGTGTCTATCTGGCCCAGAAGATCACGGCGGTAGAGACGGTAGCTTACCCGGAGCTGGGGCCGGAGGCTTTGCTTAAAATGGAATTCAAGGATTTTCCCTGTATAGTCGCTATTGATGTCCGGGGTAAGTCTGTCTACCTTACCCCCGATGTTTAAATACTGGTGATAAGTATAACGATTTTTTGTGGAGGTACATTATGAGCAGACCAAATGAACGGAAGAATGATGAAATGCGATCGGTGAAAATGACGGCCGGGTTTGTGAAGCACCCGCAGGGATCAGTCTTGATCGAGGCTGGCGACACCCGGGTACTGTGTTCGGCTATGGTGGAAGAAAAGGTACCTCCTTTTTTAAGAGGCAGCGGTAGCGGATGGGTAACTGCTGAATACTCGCTCTTGCCCTCTTCCACGGAAACTCGTACCTCCCGGGAAGCGACTCGCGGCAAAATCAGCGGACGAACCTCAGAAATCCAGAGGTTGATCGGTCGATCCCTCCGGGCGGTAGTGGATATGCAGGCCTTGGGAGAACGTACCATATGGATTGACTGCGATGTTATCCAAGCTGACGGTGGGACCCGTACAGCTGCTATTACCGGTAGTTTTGTAGCATTATATTTGGCTCTGCAGAAACTTCAAGCCGCCGGCTTAATAGAGACTCTACCCATCAAAGATTATGTGGCAGCGATAAGTGTTGGCATAGTACAGGGACAACCAGTGCTGGATCTGGAATATGTAGAAGATTCCACGGCCGATGTCGATATGAATGTTGTTATGACCGGTAGCGGAGCCTTCGTGGAAGTTCAAGGAACCGCTGAAGGAGAACCTTTTGATCGCCAGGAGCTGGATACGCTGTTGGCCTTGGCCCAACAAGGTATCCAGCAATTGATCATGCAGCAAAAACAGGTTCTGGGGGAAGCCTAATGAAAAAGCTCTTGCTGGCTACCCGCAATCAACATAAAAAACGTGAACTGCAGGAACTGTTAACCGGTCTAGAGGTAGATGTTCTTACTCTGGAAGATCTGAAACCCCTGCCGGAGGTAGAAGAAGACGGTGCTACTTTTGAAGATAATGCGGTAAAAAAAGCCTGCGAGACAGCCCAGCATAGTGGTTGGCTGAGTTTGGCAGATGATTCTGGCCTGGAAGTTGATGCCCTGCAGGGGAGGCCGGGTGTTTATTCGGCGCGGTTTGCCGGTGAAGGTGCCAGTGATGAAGCTAACAATACTAAGTTGCTGGAACTGCTTAAAGATGTTCCGGATGATGAACGCACGGCCCGTTTTGTCTGTGTAATAGCCATTTGCGATCCCGGTGGCGCCCTACATACTGTTCGGGGTGAGTGCGATGGCACCATTATGCGCATGCCGTCGGGTACTGGGGGGTTTGGCTATGATCCCCTGTTCGTTCCCCGTGGATATGACCAAACCTACGCTCAGTTGTCAGCTCTGGACAAAAACAATATCAGTCATCGCGGGGTAGCCTTAAAAAGGATACTGCCGGTGCTAACTGATTATCTGACTGATAACCAAACAGTGGGGTAGGGGGGAGAGAACTGAAAATTGCGGTTACCGGAGATACTCATGGGCAGGTAAATAAGATCCTGAATGCCATAAAAAAACAGCAGGTGGATGTGATAATATTTACTGGGGATTATGTCCGAGATGCGCGCTTTTTGGAAGAAAAACTCCAACTCCCCGTGTTCAGCGTGGCTGGTAACTGTGATGCACGCGGAGCAGGGGAATCAGAAAGGCAAATCGAATTAGCCCAGAAGAAATTTTTTGTTACTCATGGGCATCGGTTGGGCGTGAAGAGAGGACTACAGTCGCTGTATTACCGAACTCAGGAGGTGGAGGCCCAGGTTGCAGTTTTTGGTCACACCCATACTCCCTTCTGTCAGGAGGTTGAGGGGATATGGCTGATAAACCCAGGCAGTCCCGCTTATCCACGGGGTTTATACCCGAAAGAGACTTATGTCATCATTAATTTGGAAGACAACCGCATTTTCCCGATGGTATTATCTTTAAATTAGATCAAATTTGAGTTATATTTACATTGTTTTAGAAAGGGGGAGTTGTGGTGAGCGCTGCGCTGAAACGCACGTCCTTATACGAGGTGCATAAACACCACCAGGGCAAAATGATAGATTTCGGCGGATGGGAACTGCCCGTTCAGTACACCGGAATAATTCAAGAACACCATTTAGTACGCACAAAGGCGGGGATATTTGATGTGTCCCATATGGGGGAGATATTGGTTACCGGAGAAAAAGCCGAGGGTTTTATCCAATACCTGATGACTAATGATGTGACCAAAATCAAGGATTACCAGGTGCAGTATACTTTAATGTGCTACCCCAATGGAGGAGTAGTTGATGATCTGATAGTTTACCGTTATTCGGATCAGCACTATTTACTGGTGGTCAATGCCAGTAATGTGGATAAAGATTATGAGTGGATAATCAGTCATGTTTCGGAAGGGGTCAAGGTCACCAACGTTTCTGATCAATACGCCCAGATTGCGGTCCAGGGTCCTAAGGCAGAAGAAATACTGCAGAAGATCAGCCACACTGATTTATCGCGTATTCGCTTTTTCTGGTTTGAGCCGCAAGCAGAAGTGGCTGGCATTAAATGCATGATATCACGTACTGGTTATACCGGTGAAAACGGATTTGAAATTTACCTGCCGGGTGCTCAGGCTACAGAACTGTGGCGCAGTATACTGGCAGCTGGTGGTGATGACATAGCTCCTGCTGGGCTTGGTGCCCGCGATACACTCAGGTTTGAGGCCAAGCTGCCGCTCTACGGGCAGGAATTAGGACCGGATATTAATCCACTGGAAGTCGGTTTAGGTACCTTTGTAAAGCTGGACAGCGGTGATTTCATAGGACGCGAGGCTTTGCTCCAACAGAAAGAAAGCCAACTTTCCCGGATTTTAGTAGAGTTTGAAATGGTAGGTAAAGGAATACCCCGCTCCCATTATGAAGTTTATAAAAATGGGGAACAGATTGGTTTTGTAACTTCCGGGGCTTATGCTCCTACCTTTGGCAAGCCCATTGGTTTAGCTCTGGTGTCTAGGCAGGGGAGTGAACCCGGTGAAGAGTTTGATATCATGATTCGTTCCAAACCAGTACTGGCCAGAGTAACGCGGGGAGCTTTTTACAAGCGGCCCCCCCAATAAGCTAGGAGGAATAATGATGAAGGTGCCACAAGAATTAAAGTACACTAATGAACACGAATGGATAAAGGTAGAAGGAACCAGGGCTATTCTAGGTATTACTGACTTTGCTCAGCACAATCTGGGCGACATCGTTTTTGTGGAAATACCCGAATTGGATGCCCAAGTGTCCAGTGGCGAAGAAGTTGCGGTGATTGAGTCAGTAAAAACTGTTTCTTCAGTATATACCCCGGTAAGTGGGACTATGGTGGAGATCAATGAAGCTTTGGAGGAAAACCCGGAATTGCTGAATCAGGAGCCCTATGAACAGTTCATTGGCATAATCGAGATGGATGATTCCAGTTCCTTGGATGGTCTAATGACTGCCGAGGAATACGAGCAGTTTTGCCAGGAACAGAGTTAGGAGGACGTTGATCAATGAGGTTTACTCCCAATTCTGATGCAGTTGTCCAAGAAATGCTCAACAGTATAGGGTTGCAGGACTTGGAGCAACTCTTTGATGATATCCCAGCCCAGGTACAGATGAAAAGCCCCCTCGATTTACCGGGGGAAATAAGTGAAATGGAACTGCACTCACTGCTGGCGGATCTGGCTGGGAAAAATAAACCCGCCGCTGAACACCCCTGCTTTTTGGGTGCCGGAGCCTATGATAGCTATATACCAGCGGCTCTGGATCAATTACTATTGAGATCGGAATTCTACACCTCCTATACTCCCTATCAACCAGAGATCAGCCAGGGTATTTTACAGGGGGTATTTGAATATCAGACCATGATCTGTCAGTTGACCGAATTAGATGTCTCCAATGCTTCGTTATATGATGGGGCTACTGCTCTGGCAGAAGCCTGTACCCTAGCTGCTGTCCATACCCGCAAAAGGATGGTACTGGTTCCGGAGACTGTTCATCCCGAATATCGACGGGTTTTAAAGACCTATGCTATATCCGGTTATTATGAACCGGTGTTTGTGCCTTGTCCAAACGGGGTAATGGATTTGGATCATGTGGCCGACCTGGTCAAGGATCAGGCCGCTGCTTTGGTGGTACAGCATCCTAATTTCTTCGGCCACTTGGAACCAGTGGGAGCAGCCGCTGACTTGATCCACCAGGCAGGCGGGCTGCTGATAATGGCAGTAGATCCGGTTTCTTTGGCGGTTTTAAAACCCCCGGGAGCCTGGGGAGCGGACATAGCAGTGGGTGAAGGCCAGCCGCTGGGCAATGCCCTGAATTTCGGTGGGCCTTATTTGGGATTCATTGCAGTCACCCGGCAGCTGATGCGCAAGATCCCGGGAAGAATTGTCGGACAAACCAATGATGTAGACGGCAAACCTGGTTTTGTTCTCACTCTGCAAGCCCGGGAACAGCATATCCGCAGGGATAAAGCTAGTTCTAACATATGTTCCAATCAGGCTTTAAATGCCATGGCTGCTGCTATTTATCTGACTTTGTTGGGCCCACGCGGGCTGAAGGAAACCGCTTTACGCTGCCATGAACTGGCCGTGTATGCGCAAAGACGGCTGGAAGAGGCCGGCTTTCCGTTGCTGTATAAACAACCCTTTTTCCGAGAATTTGTGGTACAAACACCTGATGCCGCTGCGATCAATCGACGCTTGTTGGAACAGGGCATTATAGGCGGCTTGGCAGTGGATCAAGGTATGCTCTTAGCCTTTACAGAAAAACGCACCCGGCAGGATATTGACCGTCTGGTAGCCGCTTTTAAGGGGGAATAACAGGTGAGCAGATTGATATTTGAAAAAAGTTGTCCGGCTAGCAATAAGATGAACATCCCCCCGGCAGAGGTGGGCCAGGTGGACATAACCGCGACCATAGGAGAGGAATATCTGCGCAAAGGAGAACTGCCGCTTCCTGATGTTAATGAAGTGGAAGCGGTGCGGCACTTTACTGCCTTATCCAAACGCGCCTATGGAGTCGATGATGGTCTCTATCCCTTGGGTTCCTGCACCATGAAATATAACCCTAAAATTGACGAATGGGCCGCCCGTTTACCGGGTCTAGCAGGGCTGCATCCTTATCAGCCCCTGGAAACAGTGCAGGGTGCCTTGCAGATAATGTATGAGACCAGTCAGTGGTTGTGTGAGATAAATGGCATGGATGAGTTTACCCTGCAACCGGCCGCTGGTGCCCATGGGGAATTGACCGGAGTAATGATGATCAAAGCTTATCACACTAAGCGAGGGGATCAGGGACGTACTACCATGTTAGTTCCCGATTCAGCTCATGGAACCAATCCAGCCACAGCGCATGTGGTAGGCTATAAAGTCGAGGAAGTAAAATCGGATACACGTGGGCTGGTCGATTTGGAAGACTTACAAAGCAAACTGGGGCCCCATGTGGCGGGGTTAATGCTGACTAATCCCAATACCCTGGGGTTATTCGAAGAAAATATTTTAGAAATGTCTCAACTGGTTCATGACAGTGGAGGCTTGCTCTATTATGACGGGGCTAATCTCAACGCCATCATGGGAGTAGCCCGGCCCGGAGATATGGGCTTTGATGTAGTGCATGTCAATCTGCACAAGACCTTTGGAACTCCCCATGGAGGAGGAGGGCCCGGCTCAGGACCAGTAGGAGTTAAAAAACACTTGGCTGAATTCTTGCCGGTTCCGCACGTAGAAAAGCATTCTGAGCAGTATCTTTTCAACTATGATTATCCCCAATCCATTGGTAAGGTCAAAGAGTTTTACGGCAACTTTGGGGTGGTTGTAAAAGCCTATACCTATATGCACGCACTGGGTGGAGCAGGACTAAAAGAGGCTAGTCAACATGCGGTTCTTAATGCTAACTATGTGAAAGGACGCTTGCAGGGTACTTATCATATTCCTTTCGATAGGCTGTGCAAGCATGAGTTCGTTGTGACTGCCAAAAAACAAATGGACAGCAGTCAGGTGTCTACGCTGGATATTGCCAAGAGCCTCTTGGATTATGGGTATCACCCCCCCACCATCTATTTCCCGCTTATTGTACGGGAAGCCATGATGATTGAACCACCTGAAAGCGAGAGCCGGGAGCGATTGGACGACTTCATTGCCGCTCTGCAAGATATAGCTGACCAAGCTGTAAAAAATCCAGATCTGGTTAAGAATGCTCCTCATCATACTGTGGTAAGAAGAATGGATGAGGTCAAGGCAGCCCGTACACCAGTCGTACGCTGGGAGGAAACGGAAAGTGTATGATCTGATAGTTATCGGTGCCGGGCCCGGTGGTTATGTGGCAGCTATTCGTGCCGCCCAGTTGGGAATGTCGGTTTTATTAATAGAGAAGGATCAGACCGGAGGAACCTGCCTGAATCGTGGCTGTATCCCTACCAAAGCCTATTATGAGAATGCCCGGGTTTTGCAGAGTATACAACATGGGCAGGATTTTGGCGTGCAAGTGTCAGGGTATACTTTTGATATGAATTCTGCTTTCCAGCGCAAGCAGCAGATAGTAAAACAAATGGTGTC
>CAZTZX010000014.1:27537-34212 GCA_964618175.1 uncultured Syntrophomonas sp.
ATATTTGAATCCCTGGCCAGCATTCTCAACCAACTGGATCGCGATATCGTCAAACGCATGCAGGTCTTTTTAAAAAGGCAGGGGATCAATGTCCATACTTCAGTGCAGGTAGAGAGACTGGAAGGTACTGACCAGGGACTGACAGTTCACGCCCTGTCTTCCAAAGGGGAGATCAATGTCCAGGCCGATTTAGTTTTGCAGGCGGGAGGCCGACGAGCGTGTACGGACGGTTTGAATTTGGATAGCCTGGGAATCACTACCGATCAACGCGGCTTTATAGTGGTGGATGAGGGATACCAGACTAATGTTAAGGGTGTCTACGCCATTGGTGACGTAATCGGCGGCTCAATGCTTGCTCATGTTGCTTCTGAAGAAGGCATTGCAGCGGTGGAAGGGATGGCAGGACAGCGCAGTTCGGTTCAATATCAGGCGGTGCCCAGTGCCATTTTCACCTTTCCGGAAATTGCGGTGGTTGGTCTTACCGAAGAGGAAGCCAAAAACAGTGGTGTAGTGCCGGTGGTAGGTAAATTTTCTTTTGCTGCTAATGGCAAGGCTGTGACCATGGGTGAGACCGATGGCCTAGTAAAAGTTATAGCCGATCAGGATAAACGGATCATCGGTATGCATATTATTGGCCCGCATGCCAGCGACTTAATACTGGAAGGAACTCTAGCAGTAAGCCAAAAATTGACCTTGCCCGCCCTGCACTCTGTTGTTCATGCTCACCCCACCCTAGGTGAGGCCATCAAGGAAGCTGTTTTGGATGCGGAAGGGCTAGCTATTCATTTGGATCCGCCCCGTAAAGGCTGATCAGGAGGAAGCCGATGCATCAATTACTGAATCCGTCAACAGATCCCGGTTTTAATATAGCTTTGGAAGAATACCTAATTACTCAGACCGATGATAGCAGTGAGTGGTTCCTGTTGTGGCAAAATAGACCAGCCGTAATTGTTGGACGGTATCAAAACACCGCCGAAGAGGTCAACGCAACGATTATCCAGGAAAACCAGATCGAAGTGGTACGGCGTATGTCCGGAGGCGGAGCAGTCTATCATGATCTGGGCAACTTAAACTTTACCTTGATCGTGACTTCCTCAGCCGACCACAGCTTTAGCCGATTTGCTCAGCCGGTGCTCAAAGCCTTGCATAAGCTGGGTGTAGAAGCTCAGCTGAGCGGACGAAATGACCTTACTATCGCTGGGCGAAAGTTTTCCGGTAATGCCCAATATATTGGCAAAAAGCGTTTACTGCATCATGGGACTCTGCTATTTGATACTGATCTAGACATCATGCAAGCAGTCCTCAACGTAGATGCTTCTAAAATGGCTTCTAAGGGAGTCAAATCAGTACGCAGTCGGGTGACTAATCTGGCTGAACATCTGCCAGCCTCGGTCAATATAGATGAATTTAAGAGCACTTTGAGCCGGACTGTCGGTGAGTACTGGCCACTTGAACCAGCGCGGGGACTTAGCGAACTGGAAGAAGCTAGCGTCAGAGAGTTGGCTAACCATAAGTACCGCCGCTGGGAATGGAATTATGGAAAGTCTCCACAGTATGATCTGCGTCGCCAAGCCCGCTATCCCTGGGGACAGATTGATATTAGATTAGAACTCAAGCAGGGTCGGATCATCTTGTGTAAGATCTACGGAGATTTCTTTACCGACCAAGATATAGGCTCCTTAGAAAAGGCTCTGCAGGGGATCATTTTCGATCGGGACGAGGTCGTGCAACGGTTGGACTCTTTGGAATTACATGAGTATGTACCAGACATGGATGTTCAGCAATGGCTGGAATTGATCATGGGGAATGAGAATTAATCATGCTTAAGCACTTGATCGGGCGCAGTTACTGCCTGGAAACTCCGGCGGCCAGTTTAGGACTTTATCTAGGTGATGATAACCACTGTCTTTTGATAGACAGCGGGGAGGCAGCATACGGCCAGCAGGTAGTGAATATGATCCACCAGCAAGGCTGGAGAGTATCCGCCTTGATCAATACCCATGCCCATGCTGATCATTGCGGAGCTAATCGAATCATAGCCGATACCTTTGGGGCAGCAGTTTATGCATCAGCTGCCGAAAAGGTGTTTTTAGAAAACCCCTGGTTGATACCTTATACTCTTTTCTCGGCCCATCCTCCCAGATCACTGGCTAATCGCTTTATTGTTCCCCCCGCTTCACCAAAAGTAGACGTGCTTGAGCCCGGTACGCGGGTGATCAGTGGTATATCATTGAACATTATCGACTTGGGCGGGCATACTCCCGGACACATAGGGGTCATGACTCCAGACGGAATTCTGTTTGTCGGAGACAGCCTGCTATCCAGCCAATCCTATCAAACTTTCCCCTGTCTGGTAATGGCTGATGTAGCCAAGCAATTGGCTTCCTTAGACCTTTTAGAGAAAATCCACTTTAAGGAATTGTGCCTAGCCCATGGAGGCTGCTCTGATCAGCCCGGTTCCTTGATTGACCAAAACCGGGTCTGGCTCAAGGAACTGATAAATGATGTACTACTGGCCTTGCCGGGCCAGCTTTTGAGCCGGGAAGAAATAGTGGGCCGGATCATTGCCGGCCGGACCCTACCCGTAAATACCACCCAATATTACCTAGTCTGGTCCACCGTTTCAGCCGTAATCAGCTACCTTCTCGACAACCACCTCATCAAAACCACCTACCACCCCAATGGCATCGTTTACTCTGTTAGATAATTCCCTCTGGTATTCCATCCTGAACGATATTTATTGCCATCCTGAGAGAGGAACGAGGAAGGATCTTTCCGAGACTTCTTAAATGGTCTGTCTGGGTAAACGGGTATGTGTAAATACACCCGCTCCCGGTCTACGCATGGGGCAACATCGACTGCTTGTCGATTGGCTCCAGGGGTAAAGCGCCAATTCGCATCCGTGCTCAGAGGCGCTCTCACGGCATCCATGCCGCTCGCCCCCTTCCGCCAATCGCCTTCGCAGGATATTGCCGCCATGCTTCGCCAACGGTCACTGGTATATTTACACATACCCTGGAGTATAGGGGTTTTTCAGCCTCCCCGTCTCCCTCCTGTAGCCTACAGCGGAAGCCCTAGTTTCCGGCAAGCTGGTTCGAGGGCTTGCCGGTCGTGCAGCACCGGGGAGAAAAGGTCTCCGTTATCTTTGAGCCGGGCAAGAATTGTTTTTATGGTGAACTGAGTTGGTGTTACCTGGGACACTTCTTCCCATAGCAGTGGAGTCGATACAGTAGCCCCCCGGCGGGGGCGGACACTGTAAACACTGCTGAGAGTCTTGCCCAGGGCATTCTGCAGGTAGTCAACATATACTTTGCTGCCGCGCAGTTTTACGGTGCGTTCGATGGTAGCGATTTGGGGTAGCACTTCGGTTATCATAGCGGCTATTACCTGGGCAAATTTACGAATCTGCTCATAGGTATAGCGAGCCTCAATGGGGATATAAATGTGCAGTCCCTCTGATCCGGAAGTTTTAGAATAAGAACGCAGCTCCAGATTATCCAGCAGTTCTTTTGCGACCAGAGCAATATCAACCACGTCTTGGTATCTGCTACCGGGGGAAGGATCCAGGTCGATGACCACAAAGTCAGGGAAGTCTATGCTGTCGATGCTGGATAGCCAGGGGTGTAGCTCAATGCAGGCTTGATTGGCCAGCCAGGCCAGAGCAGCCGGTTCTTCGACGACGACAAAGCGAATATCTCGCTGGGAATCCTCGGAGTACCAGGGGAAGGTTCTGATCCAGGCGGGCAGGTAGGCAGGAGCATTTTTCTGATAAAAACTCTTGTGATGGATGCCGTCAGGAAAACGGGTCAACACTAAGGGACGTTCACTTAGATGGGGTAGCAGATAAGGAGCTACCTGTATATAATAGTTGATCAGTTCTCCTTTGGTATACCCATCCTCAGGCCACAGCACTTTGTCCAGATTGGAGAGCGCGAACTCCCGGCTTTCAATAGTAACCTGTCCTTTCATAGTACCTCCTTATTTTCAGTATGTCGTTGAGACCGGGAAAAGACAAGGTAAACGTCCCCCTGTCTCCTGTCTCCTTACTCCACCCGGCATTCGTCGGGGGGCCTGTTGCTGAAACCGGTTATAACCGGTGATCGTAGGATCAAGGTGTCGGTCCATTCGGCAAATTCAACTTTTAAGGTCAAATGCGGTAGTACAAAATAGTAGCCTCGGGCAGCCGGTTTATTGGCAAAAGGAGAATCAGGAATGGACATCTGGGGCAGTTCTTTGGTTAATATACTCCAATCTTCCTGTCGCAAACCGGTGCCCGCCTTGCCCACGTAGAGGAGATTCTGATCGCGGTAAACTCCCAGTAAAAGAGCATTTACCATCGAGCCGTTCAAGGTATATCCGCCTACTACACAGTATTGGGTGCGCCGATATTTATATTTAAGCCAATCCCGATGCTTTTTGCCGCCTACATAGGGGGATAAAGCACGTTTGATGACTATCCCTTCCATGTCCTGCTTTTTAATAGCGTCAAATAGACTGCCGCCTTCCGAAAAGTTCTCTACGGTTTGCGCCCATTCATTTTCCGCCAGAGTTTGGCTTAGGAATGATTGACGTTCTAGCAGGGGCATAGCCCTTATGTCCCGGCCGATGAAGGGCATATCGAAAATCATATAATGAACCGGATAAAGCGCCCTTTTCGGATTGACTTGTCGGCTGCCGCATAAATCCCTTCTCAAAATAGCCGGAAAGCTGGGCTTACCGTTTTTCAATACTACTAACTCGCCGTCCACGATTGCCTCAGGTATTCTCATCAGGGAGGGGAGTTTCTGCAGTTCAGGATATTGCTCAGTACGCAGGTGACCGCCTTTATTGAGCAAGGTCACTTTACCCGAAGACAGGTAAGCCAGCATGCGCACCCCGTCCCATTTCACCTGATAAACATAGTCAGGACTCTCAGTGATTTCTTTAACCAAAAGCGGCATCATGGGTTCGACTAGATCCAAACCAGTCTTGACCTGCATATAGCTTAACTTCCTGTTTTAATTTTGCGACGGCTTCGGGCAGCTTTCTTGGGTTCAGAATCCGCCTGATCGGCCTGGCGGGTTTCTTCAGCCAGTTTAACACTGGCTTTTAAGGCTTCCATTAAATCCACCACATTGCTGCGATCGGCAACCGGGGCAGCGGCGACTACTTCTTTGCCGACGATCTTGCTTTCGATCAGTTCCCATAAAGCCTGACGATATTCGTTCTGATATTTGGCTGGTTCAAAGCTGGTAGATAGGTTTTCAATAAGACTTACCGCCATTTTAATTTCATTGTCATGCAGTTTGCCCCGGTCTACTCCTAGGTTAAGGGCAGAAGGAGAGCGAATCTCATCTGGCCAAAAAATGGTCTCCATGATCAGTACCTGGTCTTTTATCCGCAGAGCCGCTAACGATTGTTTGGAACGGATTATTACTTTAGCAATGGCTACCTTACCGGTTTGAGACATGGCTTCTATTAGAAGGCCGTAGGCCTTTTCACCCCCCTGGGAGGGCTCTAGGTAATAAGTTTTGTCAAAGTAAATGGGATCCACCTGGGTCAAGTCTACAAAATCGAGTATATCGATAGTTTTGGTGTTTTCCAGTGGAATACGATCCAGATCTTCTTCATTGATGACCACGTAACTACCTTTTTGGTATTCGTAGCCCCGCACAATTTCTTCGCTGGCTATTTCCCGGTCACAATGGGAACAAAATTTGCGATACTGAATGGGATTCATGCACTCTTTATGCAGAAAGTTAAATTTAATATCTTTGTGTTCGGTAGCCACATACATTTTGATAGGGATATTGACTAGACCAAAACTGACAGCGCCTTTCCATAGAGTTCTCATATAAATACCCCCAGGCTGTTTTTAGTAGCTTAGCTTGGGGAATCGCCTTTTATACGGTCGAAAACAAATTAGATATGCTGCAACAGAGATCGGAAGGCTTCTTGGCGATTGCGGTACTGGGAAGGAAGATCCCACAGGGAAGAATGTAATAAGGGCAGATCATGGATAGCTTCGCAGTAAGGCAGAGGATCGGCTATTTTTTCCCAGCCAATGTGCTCGGCCAGAGCCATTAATAGGGAACTGGTTGCTTCCCATTCTCCGGGTAGGGTTTTACAGGGAATATACAAATTTACATCCAGGTTATGAAGAGCCAGCTCTTCTGCCAGGGCAGTCAAGTCATTCAGATTTTCCTGACCGGTTTCAAAACAGCAGCAGACTGCGTCAGTTTTCAATGAGCGAGTTCGTAAGGGTGCACCGATGAAATCATCTTCTATAAGCATATAGTCGTAATTGGCTCCCAGATCACTGGAAGGCAGGTGAGTGCCTGCCACAGCATCCGGACCCAGATGTGTAGCCCCAATCATGCTGTGACCGGGTGGCGGTTCCGGTAGGTTAAGCCAATTGCGGAAAATATCATCTTTTTTCAAATTGATCAGCAGTACCCTGAAGCCGGATCGCTGCAAGGCAGTGCCTGTGTTTATGATCACCGTAGTTTTGCCCACCTGTGGCCGGGAAGACAAAAACAAAAAAGTTTTCATACCCATCACCTACCTATAAGAAATGCTAACATATTTGGAAGTAAAAAAGCGGGAAACCACTAAGGGTCTCCCGCTTTACTGAGTGTTAGACTATTTTACTCTCTGCCATATAGCTGCAGCACCATGACCGTGGCCGATACACAT
>CAZTZX010000015.1:0-33963 GCA_964618175.1 uncultured Syntrophomonas sp.
TCGACACCCTGCCAGAGCGAGCAAAAAAGGATAAGAGCAAGGCAACTGGAAAGCCGTGATTGAGGCGTACTTAAGGTACGTCGATTGAACGGTCTTTCCGAGTTAACGCAGCTATTAGCCTTTTTTGACGGTCTGAGCGGGCTTTAAGGCCCGCTTAATTATTATTGGCAGGAAATAGGGAAGTGCCCGAGAAAATAGGCAAACCAAAAGCGCTTTCCAGACGATCAAATCCAGAAAGCGCTTCTTGAAGACTGATTTACCCAAAGGGTACTAATATGGGAGATTAATTTTTATAGGCTTCGGGCAACCAGCTGTTAACCACTTCCTGGTTCTCTTCCACCCACTGGCGGGCCGCGTCGGCACTGTCCATCTCTTCAGCTAAGGCCATGGCAGAACCGATCTGTTCGGAAGTCCAATGGAAATTATCGCACAGCTCGTATACTTCCGGCATATCCTCTTTCAGTCCCAATCTGACCATAGTGTTGATGGTCTCGGTTTCTCCGTAGACTGTTTTAGGATCGTCCAGGAATTTGAGATCCCAACGGGCAAACTTCCAATGGGGAGTCCATCCGGCAACAGCCACCCATTCGTCATTATCGATAGCGTTTTTCAAAGATGCCACCATAGTAGCATCGGTTCCTTCAATCAAATCCAGCTCCAGATCATATTCATCCAAGGCAATTACACTGGCTTTCATAAGTCCAGCCCCGGGGTCGATACCGATAATCTCCCCGCCGAATTTATCTTTATTAGCATTGAGATCTTCAATGGAATCAATATCAACGTATGCAGGAACAACCAAACCAATTCTGGCACTGTCATTATTGGGCCCCAGATCTTCGATCCTATCGCCAATCTGCTCTACATAATCAGCGTGGGTAACCGGTAACCAGGCGGTGAACATGGCGTCACCTTCATTACTGGCCAGTCCTTCATACATAGCTCCAGCGGCTACTGAGGTAACCTCCACATCATAGCCCATTACATTTTCCAGGATATCAGCCATTACATGGGTAGAAGCTCTGGCACAGGCCCATTCCACATATAACAATCTAACTGAACCTTTACTGGCGGTATCTGAACCTCCATTGGAATCAGTAGACGTTCCACCACATCCGGTGGCAAACAAAGTCATGGTCAACAAGGCGATCAAGGCAATTAATTTGTTAGTCTTTCTTAACATTGATTAAAAATCCTCCCCTTTACTATTTGGCACTAGGCTTTGCCCAGGTTTTGAGTGATACGATCAAGTATTATGGCAATAATAACGATAGCTACTCCGGCTTCGAAACCCATGCCCATTTTCAGTTGCTGTATAGCCGTCCAAACAACACCTCCCAATCCTTTAGCACCAATCATGGCGGCTATGACGACCATAGAAAGTGACAACATAATACACTGGTTTATTCCTGCCAGTATGGTCGATCTGGCTAAAGGCAATTCAATCTTAAACAGCATTTGGAAAAAGGTTGATCCAAACGACTTGCCTAATTCCACCAGCTCTTCAGGAACCTGTTTTATACCCAGAGCAGTTAGCCGTATGATCGGCGGCATAGCAAAAATGAGGGTGGTTATTACGGCGGGAACAACTCCTAGTCCGAAGAAAGGAATAGCAGGCAAAAGATAAACAAATGCCGGCAGTGTTTGCATAAAGTCCAGTATAGGAGTTATTATGCGATGAGCAGTCTGGTTTTTAGCTGATAATATGCCCAAGGGTATGCCAATTACCATACACAGAGATACGGCACCAATAACCATAGCGATGGTCTGCATGGTTTCATCCCATAACTGAATGTTGTAAATAAAAGCCAGTCCTACCAAACTGAACAAGGCAATTTTTTTACCGGCTAACCACCAGGCCAGTAAAGCCACTATAATGATGATCAATTCGGGCGGAACAGCTATCAGAAAATCCTGTAAGCCAACTACCAGCCCTTTTAAGAAAGCTGATATAGCTCTAGTGGTATCCTGATAATTCACAGTTGCCCAGTCGAGGGCCACATCAGTCCATTTAGCTAGTGGTATTTTGGGTATACTATTCATCCCAATCCCTCCTGTCTCCGGCCAATCCTGCTATTACCGAGCCCCTTACTAATATTCCTTTGAGGTTTCTTTCCTCATCAACTACTGCCATGGGGATCTTGGTATAAGCCATTACATCCAGTAACTCGGCTAAAGGAGTGTCGGGAAGAGCAGTAGGGACGTCGTTTTGGATGATCCCATCTAATTCCCGCTGGCCTTTTTCAGCCAGCTCAGCGGCATCCTCGGCCCGTACATAACCTATCAAGATTCCCTCCCGGTTGACCACGAAAACCGAAGAGATCCCGTACTTCTCCATAATCCGAAGAGCCGCTCGGGGGCCATCTTTGGGATATACTATCACCCGTGGCTTGACCATGACCGCAGATGCATTCAAGGCTTTAGAACGATTAACATTTTCCACGAAACGGGCCACATAGGCAGAAGCAGGGGAAAGCAGAATATCTTCGGGCTCGCCCATTTGCACAATACGGGCATCCTTCATTAAGGCTATGCGATCCCCAATCTTTAGGGCCTCATCTAAATCATGCGTAATAAATATTATGGTCTTGTGTAGCTTCTTTTGAATTTCCAACAACTCGTCCTGCATATCCTGGCGGATGAGAGGATCCAGGGCGCTAAAAGGTTCATCCATTAAAAGTATGTCAGGATTGGTCGCTAAAGCCCGGGCTATGCCTACCCTTTGCTGCATACCGCCCGACAGGTTGTTGGGATAATAATCTTCCCAACCTTTTAATCCCACCAGGTTTAAGGCCTCCTTAGCCTGGCTCATGCGGACGTTCTTGGCAGTTCCCTGCACTTCCAGCCCATAGCCGACATTGTCGAGAATAGTACGGTTAGGAAGCAGGGCAAAACGCTGAAAAACCATGCCCATTTTTTTACGGCGGATCTCAATCAATTCATGCGATGATATTTTGGTGAGATCCTGACCATCCAGATAAACATGTCCGGCAGTAGGTTTGATTAATTGGTTGATACACCTTAATAGAGTAGATTTACCGCTTCCGGAAAGACCCATAATTACAAAGCTTTCACCATCGTCTACCGAAAAGCTAGCATCTCTGACCCCTACCACCTGTTTGGTCTTAGCCCTTATCCGCTCGTTATCCTCACCCTTAAGTACCATTTCCAAAGCCTTGTCGGTATTATGGCCGTATATTTTGGTTAGATTAGATACTTTGAGTTTTTCCAATAGAAATCAATCCTTTGTCTTTAAAATAAGTTAGCATTCGAAAGTTTCTATAACGAAGCAAACGCAAGCAAGCAAGTAGTATTATTGGCAACTTTCACACATTTAGTCACCAATTAGTTTAGTTAATTAAAACTATTTAGAGAGAATAGAAAAGGGATGAAACACCTTCGAAAAGATCAATTTGATCGCGGGAATAAAATGAAGGCATCAGTAATCCCCACTCCCTCCTTTTACCTGCCTACGAGGTTAGCTGTCGGGTTCGGGCCAAGGCGCCCTACCAGTATAACTGGATTCACCCCAATCTAATGGTTCCCCCGCTCCTGGAATTATCCAAGATTAAGCGTATGAGAATGGTTTACTGTAAGAACCAGTTAAAGTACTTAACACCTTATTCTATCGTAAACGAGGCCCTTATTCAAAAAGCAAATAAAGGGATGAGCCGAGATGGCAAGAGTCTGAGAGTGCCCCCGCGATTTCATGCATGATTTCCTTAAACATCATCCCCAAAAGCATTGAATTTGGGCGTTTCCTGCCAGGTTAATGTCCTATCCAGCGTTTGGGGAAAAAACAAAAGCCTGTTGATCATTGAGTCTGATCAACAGGCCTAAGGGCAATCTTTTAGGCTGATTTATTCGCAGGAAGTGCAGGAGGAACATCCTCCGCCGGCCTGTTCCACCCAGGGGATAATGCGGAACATGGAACGATCCCCTTGTTTAACAGACTCCAAGGTAAATCCCTGATTGGTATCTAAAAGTGATTGGCTAACTATAAACTGAATTCCGTTCACAATCTGTACCTGGTCAAGGTCGCCTGGTTCATCCAGAACCAGATAATAAGAAGCTCCACCTCAACCAATATTCATATGGATGCGGAGGCTGGTTTCTTTGATTCCCTGAGCGGTCAGAGCTTGTTTGATGTCTTCAATTACATTGTCAGCAGCATTAATTAATTTCATAACTATCACCTCTTAATTGCAAGTGAGGGATTATTACCCCCTGGGGGTATTATAAATGATAAGCATTGTCCAGGCAATAGAAAATAGCGATTTTAACTTAAATAGTTTCGGCTTTTTTCTGTAAAGGAAAACGGACAAAAAAAGAAGTTCCCTGTGGGCCAGTTTCAACTTCGATAGCAGCACAGTGGCGGGCAGCAATGCGGTAACAAACGGATAAGCCCAATCCGGTGCCATTTTCTTTGGAGGTGACAAACGGCATGCCCAGTTTATCGAGAATGGAGTCATCAATACCTGATCCTTCATCCTGTACCAACAGTACTACCTGGCCATTATCTTCATAGGTTCGCAATGTCAAGGTTTTGCCGGGTGGCATAGCTTCCAGGCTATTCTGGGTAAGATTGAATATTAGCTGACGAATTTCCTTACTGTCTAAGAGAAGGTCAGGAACCGGTTTAGGCTGAAAAATCACTGAGATATCCTTGGCCATGGCATTAGCTTTAATAAGGGGGATCACACTGCTTAGAATTGAAGAGAGACTGGAGGGCAACAATTCTACGTGTTTATCTTTAGCTAAAGATAGGAATTCTGAAAGAATGGAGTTGGCTCGATCCAATTCCTCGATCATCAGATCAAATAAATCTTGATCTTGGTAATATAAAGAATTACTGCTCAGCATTTGCAGCAAACCGCGCACCGTGGTCATGGGTTGCGGATCTCGTGACCAATACTGGCGGCCATTTCTCCAATCACGTTTAGACGAGCAACTCGATCCATTTCCCGGTCAATGCGGCGCTTTTCGGTAATGTCAATAACTGAACTTAAGATAAAGGTATCATCTCCGATTTGAATGTGCTGACCGGATAACAGACCGATTCTGATTTCACCAGATCGAGTCACAAAAGTAAATTCCAAATCTTTTACCAAACCGCGATCCTTGATCATCTGTTTATAATCATCTCTATCCTGAGGATGGTTCCAGATAGTCGGCCGCATCTGACCAACGATTTCCTCCCGTTCATACCCCATTAAAGTGCAAAAGGCATCATTGACGTCTAAATAGCGGCCTTCTTCCAGGGTAGCAATGCTCATAGCAATGGGACTAGCCGTAAAAGCTTTAGAAAACTTCTGTTCTGATATGCGCAGGGCCAGGGTGTTTTCCTCCACCAACTTCTGCAAATGATTGCGATGCCGTAGGAGCTCGGTTTCCATCAGCTTACGGGTGGTAATATCCTGGGCAATACTAATACAACCGGTAAGGCGATGACTGGCATCATAAATAGGTGCGATGTTAAACTCGGCTATAAAGGTTGTACCGTCCCGGTGCACACAGGTATATTCTGTCTGCCGAGGATGTGCGGTGACCATGACCGAATGGTAGTCCAGGCCCAGCTTTCCCCATTCTTTGGTGTGCAACAGTACGTGGCCGCTTTGCCCGACCAGCCGGGAAGCATCATTCCAGCCAAATAATGCTGCTCCCTGGGGATTGATGAACTTGATCATTCCACTTATATCCGTAAGAGCTATGGCGCTGGGAGAAGTGTCTACTAGGGAACGATATAAACTTTCCCGTTCCAGCAACTCCATTTCTACCTGCTTACGTTCCGTAATATCACTTATGGTACCTGCGATTTGAGCGGGAAGGTAGTCCTTGTCACGGCTGATTATTATGGCTTTGGCCAGGATCCACTTCCACTGTCCTGATCTGGTCAAAAAGCGATACTCAGAAGAAAAGCCAGGCAGGCGGTCGGCAATATGGTCTTCAAGGTGGCTGATCACCGTCGGCAAGTCCTGGGGATGGATCCGATTCAGCCAATCCTGGGGCTGGCGTAACTCATCGCTAGGGAAGGTGATAATTTCCGCACAGCGATTGCTCATAATAAGATCGTGGCCCTTCTCCCACGACCAAAATCCATCCTGGCTCGACTCTATCACCAGGTTAAGGTGTTTATCGCTGGTAATAGAAGCCTCCTCGGCGGCTATCCTCTGCATGCGTTCTAGTACCATTTGTACTAGCAGTTGGGTTAGATCCATTAGTAGATGCAGGTTCCTCTTCATATCCGCGGGAGAGATTATTCTAACCTGGTCAAGCGCCCTTAGGTAGGAATCCTCATCAAAACCATATTCCCTGGCTTGCCGTATAAAGCGCTGCCGGTCAGGAGGACTGTGAAAGATTTGACTGATGACGAAAGAGCCCAGATGATGATGGTCAACTTCGATACGGGCCGCATAATGAATTAGCCCATTAGAGCATTCCCTGGAAACATATCTAGCTCCCCAGGCTAATCTATTCAGGCATTTATCGCTGGTTTGGCAACGTAGTTTAGTCTCAGGGCACTGCTGATGAAAGTCAGTACAGATCGGCTGCCAGCCGGAGGATACTAGCAGAACTCCGTCAGCATCAAGGATACCGGTAGCCATACCGGTAAAAGCACAGTACATATCCACCAGCATCTGTAAAGAATCGTTAGCAATCAAGTCATTCAGTTGGTATTTCATGGAGTCCTCCTTGTCAGAAGGGTGGCTGAGATAAAAAATGGTTGGTCATATTTGGGGTGGCAGTGATTGGCAGCGAAAATAACATACATAAACAAGTTTGACATTTAGAAGATTCTTCCTTTAGAGGAAATGTCATATTTAGTCGATATTATAATTAATTTTTTGCTGGCCACTTTCAAGTGGCATCGCCAGCACAGGAATCTACTACGTGGACAGATCACGAAAGTAATAGTAGGTTAACCATTAATTTGCTAAACTGAAACCAGAATAATGCTATTACAGGAGGAGACGGGTGTGGCTGATAAGATCCAGTTTGTAAGGAATTACAGTGACCTCAGTACCCCTAAGGGATTTCAGTTCGAATTTTATTGTGACCGCTGCGGCAGTGGATTTAGAACCAAGTTTAAGCCATCGGTTACCGGAACAGTAACCGGGGTGTTGGATGCTGCCGGCAGTCTCTTGGGAGGATTTTTCAGCAGTGCTGCTGATGTAAGCGAGAGGGTTCGCTCGGCATCCTGGGAAAGGGCTCATGACGAGGCGTTTGAAGCAGCCACGGAGGAACTAAAACCTGATTTTGTGCAGTGCCCGCGTTGTTCCAGTTGGGTATGTCGTTCTGGATGCTGGAACACTAAAAAGGGACTGTGCAAAGAATGTGCCCCTGATCTGGGGGTTGAAATGGCAGCAGCTCAAGCCAGCAAATCAGTCGAAGAAGTATGGGCACACGCAGCCATGGCAGAAGAGGATAAAAAGTTATCCACTGAAAACTGGCGTGAGACTATCCGAGCATCTTGCCCTGAATGTGAAGCACCTTTAGCATCTAATGCCAAGTTTTGTCCGGAATGCGGGGCCTCTCTAAAGCTCCGGGAGAACTGTGCTGCCTGCGGAGCCAAACTCACCTCGGGAAGTAAGTTCTGTGCCGAATGTGGACAAAGAATTTAAGCAACCTCTATCCATACTCAGCTACATTTGACAGGAAGCATTTCCTAAAAGGAAAGCAACGTGTCCGGCTAGGCCTTTTTTATTTCGGGCTGATTGCATGAGGAAGCGCGAATTTTGGAAAGTTAAGTGTTGAAACCATAAGGATGAGGTGAAGATTAATGAACAATCAGGAACCGAAGGGGGCCAAGGCTACTTTTGCCGGGGGATGCTTCTGGTGTATGCTAGCACCGTTCCAGAAGCAGGATGGAGTTATAGAAGTAGTTTCGGGATATACCGGGGGACACAAAGAAAGTCCCACTTATAGAGAGGTCTGCGCCGGACAGACCGGCCATTATGAAGCAGTTCAGGTAACTTATGATCCTTCTCGGGTCACTTATCCGCAACTGTTGGATATATTTTGGAGGCAGATCGACCCTACTGATCCCGGAGGGCAGTTTCATGATCGGGGTCAATCCTATCAGACTGCTATTTTTTATCATAATGAAGAGCAGCAACAACAGGCGGAGCAGTCACGGGCGAGCTTGCAGGCCAGCGGACGTTTCCAGCAGCCCATAGCTACTCAAATACTGCCGGCGGCGGAGTTTTATGTGGCGGAGGACTACCATCAGGATTATCACCGGAAAAACCCGATCCATTATAATCAATATAAGCGCGGTTCAGGCCGGGAGGCCTATTTGCAGGAAATTTGGGGAGAGCCCCGCCTTAATGCAGAGGAATTGCGGCAGAGATTGACCAAGCTGCAATTTGATGTTACCCAGAACAACGCCACCGAACCGCCCTTTCGCAACCAATATTGGGATAATGAGCAGGTCGGTATTTATGTGGATGTTGTTTCCGGTGAACCCTTGTTCACTTCCTTGGACAAATTTGACTCAGGCTGTGGGTGGCCCAGTTTCACGCGCCCCCTTGATCGCAACAGCGTTATGGAAAAGGTGGATAAAAGTCATGGTATGATGCGCACCGAAGTACGCAGCCGGGGAGCAGATTCCCATTTGGGGCATCTCTTTGCCGACGGTCCGGCACCGACTGGTTCGCGCTACTGTATCAACTCTGCTTCCTTGCGCTTTGTACCTGCCAAAGATTTGGAAAAGGAAGGCTATGGAGAATACAGCCATTTGTTCAAAAGATAAAAAACAATGTCCAACTAATCCAGGGCAGCAAATCCTTCCCCCAAAACCTTGTGGGTAGTCTGTACAGAGATAAAAGCAGAGGGATCCAAAGAGCGTATGTAGTCGCGCAGCTTAATATATTCACGGCGTTTTACAATGCTGATCAAAACCGGGCGTTCCTGCCGTTCATATCCGCCTTGCGCCGTATAAATGGTAACTCCCCGATCCAGTTCGTTTATAATAAATTCCCTTACCAGCTCGCTTTCCCGGGTGATTATGGTCACGTGATGGCTGGTGTCGATACCGGCGATGATGTAGTCGATGGTGAAACTATACAGTATGACACCTAGCAGAGCATATAAGCCCTTTTCTATGCCAAAAGTGAAGACCGCGGCTACCACAATAAAAAAGTCTATAACCAAAAGCCCTTTGCCCAATTCCAGACTGTGGTACTTATAGAGGATACGGGCGGCTATGTCAGTTCCTCCAGAGGAAGCGTTCTGATTAAAAAGGATGGCCAGGCCGATACTGGATATGATCACGCCAAATATCATTTGGATCAACAGGTCGTCGGCAACAGGCCTTTGCAGAGGATACAGTTTCTCCAGAGCCCAAATCCACAGGGGAATAACAATGCTGCAGTAGACGGTCTTTATGCCAAAGTTGGTTCCGATAAGGATAAAACCGATGGTCAGCAAAATAAGGCTCAATAATAAAACCAGAGCACCCAGCGGCAAAAAGGGCAGATAATGATTAAGGACTAAGGCCAGACCATTGATGCCTCCGGCGGCAATATTGTCAGGAGATAGAAAAAAGTAAAATCCTGCCGCATCCATAAATGCCCCTAAATTTAATAACAAAAAACCTAGTAACGACTTCTTCATAGTGAACTTCCTTTTTTTACTTATCCCTATTATTACCCATTGGACAAACAGTCAATCCACCATACTTACCGGGGACGCCATACCAGAAGTGATGGCGTTTAAACCTATTGACGCCTTTCCTTAGCTATTCTAGACTGCAATTAGAACAAGCGCGGAGGGTTTTGTTAAATGATCAACAAATGGACTAGGTATAGCCTGGTTGTGAATAGATCATAGTAAAGAAATCGGTTGTCCGGGGAGGTGTAATGATGGCCCAAGAAGTTTTGATGCGACTACAAAATATAAGTAAATCTTATGCGATGGGCGAGGTCACCGTCGAGGCTCTCCAAGATACTACTCTGGACATTTATAAGGGCGAACTCTTAGTTATTCTGGGGCCCAGCGGTTCGGGCAAGAGCACTTTGCTAAACCTGGTAGGAGGTATCGACCAGCCTAGCACGGGGGACATATTTTTTGATCAAAAACCTATCACCAGCATACCGGAAAAACATTTGACCAACTATCGCCGCCACGAGGTGGGTTTTATTTTTCAGTTCTATAATCTGGTTCCTGATCTGACCGCAGCGGAAAATGTAGCTTTAGCCGCCGAGCTGGTGGAAAACCCCCGCTCAGTAGCAGAAGTTCTGCAGGAGGTTGATCTGCTGGATCGCAGTGATCACTTTCCTTCTCAATTAAGCGGGGGAGAACAGCAGCGGGTGGCTGTAGCCCGCGCGTTAGTAAAACAGCCCCGGCTCTTGCTGTGCGACGAACCCACCGGTGCTCTCGACTTTGAGACCGGCAAAAGCATTTTAAGGCTTTTGTATGATATACGCCGACAACGTTCCGGCACAGTGATCATTGTGACGCACAATACTGCCATAGGTGCCATTGCCGACCGGGTAGTAAGGATGCGCAGCGGTTTGATAGCCGATATAGTGGTTAATGAGCATCCGGTTGAACCGGAAAGGATTGACTGGTAATGAGTATTCTGACTCGCAAACTCCTGCGGATGGTAAGAACCAGTGGGGGCCAGTTTATAGCTTTGGTTCTGATCGTTACGCTGGGGGTTTCGATCTATATAGGCATGAATACGGCTCAGTCTAACCTGGGCTTATCGCAGGAGCACTTTTACCAGGATTACCGTTTTGCGGACTACACCTTTGTGGTGGTCAAAGCACCTGAATCAGTAGTGAATCGCATAGAGGCCCTGCCGGGAGTAAATAAGGCCACTGGGCGCTTACAGGAAGATGTTCCTATTGTAAAAGCCGATAATGATCGGGCTACAGGAAGACTGACCGGGTATCCTCTGCCCATGGAAGGCGAAGTAAACCGTCTGCATCTCTTGTCGGGAAATTGGTTAGAAGAAGGTGTCGCGGGCAATATCGGAGCGTTGGTCGATCCCCAGTATTTTCAGGCTAATAGTCTTTCTCTGGGTGATAGTTTAGTGGTTATTGCCGGTGGCAAAAAAGTAGTCTTGACTGTTTTAGGTACCGCCACCAGTCCGGAGAACATCTATCCCATGCGGGATGCCGGATCCATGATGCCCGAGCCGGATCGATTTGGTATTATTATGGTCCCGCAAAAACAGGCTCAGCAGATTTTGAATTATCCTGGCCAGATCAATCAGGTAGTAGTTGATTTGGCACCCGGGGCAGACGAAAATCTGATTGCCAGGCAGATCGAAACTATTTTAGAACCCTACGGTAATTTAGCCAGTTATCCCCGCCAGGATCAATTAAGTCATGCCGCCCTGCAGGCTGAATTAGACGGATTGAAGGCCATGTCCAGTTCACTGCCCCTGATATTTTTCCTAATTGCCGCTGCTATTCAGTTTATTATCATAAGCCGCCTGATAAAGAAGCAGCGCCTGCCGATTGGCGTCATGAAAGCGCTTGGTTACAGCAATATCCAGATCCTATTGAATTATACCGGCTATGCGCTTTTGGTGAGCACTGCAGGTGCTATCCTGGGAATAATCCTTGGAGTGGCTATGGCAGCCGGTATATCACAGGTTTATGCCCAATTTTTCAACCTTCCCGGGGAGATTGGCGGAGTTAACCTGACGGTAGTGATCCGCAGTCTGGTAATAAGCCTGGTAGTAGGTTTAGCGGCCGGACTACTGGCTTCCCGATCAGTGGTTCGCATTAATCCGGCCGAGGCCATGCGTCCCGAGCCGCCAGTTGTAGGAAGACATACCCTGCTAGAGCGCTTGCCCAGGCTGTGGCAGCGTCTGGGCAGCAGTTGGCGGATGAGCCTGCGCTCCATTTTTCGCAACTGGGTGCGCTTTGCTGTTACGGTGTTGGGGGTGGTCTTTACCGTTTGCTTGCTGATATTTGCTCTCTTTATGAATGATGCGGTTGACTACATGCTGAACCAGGGTATCTCCATGAGCAGCCGCTACGATTATATGGTCAGGTTCACCCAACCGGTTCGCTATGCTGAGATGAATGAATGGACCCGTTGGAGTGAGGTTCAAAGGATGGAACCTATTCTGGAGGTGCCAGTCAAAATAAAGGTCGGCGATCGAAGTGAAGACGAGCTATTGACCGGAGTGGAAGTAACCAGTCAACTCCGCAAAGTTAATGATATGGACGGACAACAGCACCCGGTACCGGAAGAAGGTATTCTGCTTAGCGAAACCATAGCCGACCGGCTGGGTCTTCGGCCGGGTGATACTGTTGAGGTACAGACCGCCATGGGCATAGGCCCTTCGCGGACTGATCATTTACGCATAGTCGGAACTAATAAGCCTATGACCAGCAGTGGTTCTTATATTTCCTGGGAAACAGCTAACCACCTTCTGGGGGAAAGCCAGGTAGTATCAGCAGTAATGCTGAAACTGGATGGGTCAGAGATGAAAAGTGTAGAAAACCGTCTGCATGATATTAATGGGGTCAGTTCGGTAATGAGCCCCCGGCGTGAGCAGTCGGCTTTGCTGCAGTACATGGACACCATAATCGCCTTTATAGCCATTATGGTGCTGATGGCTGGTTTATTGGGTCTGGCTATAGTGTACAATACCTCGGTAATGACCTTTCAGGAGCGACAACGCGAAATGGCGTCACTAAGGGTCATTGGTTACTATCAGCAGGAAATAGCGGCTCTGCTGCGTAAGGAGACCGGAGTTCAGACGATCCTGGGAATCATTATTGGATTGCCGGCCGGAAAGGCCATGGGAACCGTGATCATGGCTAGTGTAAGTACTGACCTTTTCAGTCTGCCAGCTATTATTTACCCACGCACCTATGTGGGCGCTGCTCTGGCCGCTTTGGTTTTTACCTGGATAGGACAACAGCTGGCCCTTCGAAAAGTGGGACAGATCGATATGGTGGAAGCTTTGAAGAATCGAGATTAAGGAGGGGAGAAGGTATATGAAAGGCAAAAAAACTTGGGTAGTTGGCATCATCGTTGTGGCAGTTATAGTGATAGCGGCTGCATTAATGGGCGGTGGGCAGCAGGTTGAGGTTACCCAGGCTGAAAAAGGGATCTTCACCCAGGTAATTGAAGAAACCGGTTATGTGCAGGTGATCAAGGAACAAGAGATCCAGGCCGCCCAGACAGCTTCGGTTAGCCAGGTGCTGTTGGAGGCCGGGGATCGGGTCGAAAAGGGGCAGTTAGTGATAATTCTAACCAGTTCAGCGCTGGAAGCAGAAATTGCTTCAGTGCGTTCTCAATTGGCTCAGGTTGAATCCCAGCTGAATCAAGCTAATTTAGCACTGCTCGATAGGCGAGCTGAGTTAAATCAGGCTCAGGATAATCTGGATAGAAAGAAAGCACTGCTGGACGCTGGGGCTTTGGCCGAAGCCGAGTACCAAACTGCCCAACTTGAATTTCTTAAGATCCAGAATTCCGTCGCTCAGCAGGAAAGTAGCGCAATTGGTTTGGAGCAACAGGTAGGGGATCACCAGATAATGTTGGATACCTTGTTAAGCCAGAGTGCGGAATTGGAAGTGCGCAGTTCAGTAGCAGGAGTACTATTGGATCTGCCGGTCAAAGCAGGTCAGGTAGTCGCTCCGGGTACCTTCCTGGCTCAAATCGGTGCTGAAGAGGGAATGGAAGTAGAAACAGATCTTTTAAGTGATGAAATACGGCCGGTGCAAGTTGGGCAAAAGGTGACTATTACGGCACCGGTCTTGGGAGAACAGAGCTTATCCGGTCAGGTCAGTAAAATATATCCACAGGCTTATGAAAAGGTATCCGCCTTGGGGGTAATTCAGAGAAGAGTGCCGGTACTGATAAGCCTGGCACAAACCGCCAACCTGCGTCCCGGTTATGAAGTGCGAGTCGCTATCGAAACAGTTCGTAAGAAGGATGTCACCCTCCTGCCGCGTGAAGCCATACGGATGAATAGTAATGGTGATTACCAGGTGATGGCGGTAGTTGATGATCGTATGGTCACCACGCCGGTTATCGTTGGTGAAAAGAATCAGCTGTCGGTGGAAATAATAGAAGGTATTCAACCAGGCCAGATAGTAATCCGAGACGGCAGTCTGGAAGTAAAAGAGGGCAGCCGGGTTAAACCGGTGCAGTAGCAGCTGGGATCAGAACCAGTGTAGGACACCATCAGCTGATAGTATTGGCTGCTTTAGAATTGGTTTAATGTGAACCAATAATGCTATCAACCAAGCCAAGCAGCGGAGTACTGCCGACCAAACGGCTTGAAAGCAGTACCAGGATTACTTATGATGTAAGAGATTGGTTATCTAAAGAAGCGCCAGAGCGCTTTTAAGAATAAGGAGGAAGTAATCTTTATGAGTGACCGGGATGAGAAATCGCTAGGTCAGGAGACCGCCGAAAGTTTGCCCATTAATTTTATTCAAACCATAATCACGGAGGACTTAAAATCCGGGAAAAATAACGGGAGGGTGCATACTCGTTTTCCTCCAGAACCTAATGGCTACCTGCATATAGGACATGCTAAGTCCATCTGTCTGAATTTCGGACTAGCGGTAGCCAATGAAGGGATCTGCAACCTACGTTTTGATGATACTAACCCCAGCAAAGAAGAAACTGAATATGTGGAATCCATAAAAGATAATGTGCGCTGGTTGGGCTTTGATTGGGAAGATCGCCTCTATTATGCTTCTGATTATTTTGACCAGCTTTATGAGTTTGCCTGCCAGTTGATCCAGAAGGGGCAAGCCTATGTTTGTGACCTGAATGCCGAGGAAATTCGGGAATATCGTGGAACTTTGACAGAACCCGGTAAAGAAAGCCCTTATCGCAAGCGCTCAGTAGAAGAGAATCTCGATCTATTTGTACGGATGAAAAACGGGGAATTCCCGGATGGCGCCCGGGTGTTGCGGGCTAAAATCGATATGGCTTCCCCTAATCTTAATATGCGCGATCCGGTGTTGTATAGGATCCAGCACGCTCATCATCACCGTACTGGGGACAAGTGGTGTATCTATCCCATGTATGATTATGCTCATCCTCTATCAGATGCCCTGGAGAGTATCACTCACTCTGTTTGTACGCTGGAATTTGCCGATCATCGTCCTCTTTATGACTGGTGCATTGAACAGGTCGATTATGGTAAGGAAACCCATGGCCGGCCCCAGCAGATCGAATTTGCCCGTTTAAACTTGACCTATACGGTAATGAGCAAGCGCAAACTCCGTTTACTGGTGGAAAAGGGAGTTGTGCGGGGATGGGATGATCCGCGTATGCCTACTATTGCCGGCCTGCGCAGGCGCGGTTATACCTCAGAAGCTGTGCGTGACTTCTGTGATCGCATTGGGGTAGCCAAACGCAACAGCACGGTGGATATTGCCTTGCTGGAGCATTGTATCCGTGAGGATTTGAATCGGCGGACTTCCCGGGTCATGGCGGTCTTGCGCCCGCTCAAAGTAGTAATCACTAATTATCCAGAGGATAAAGTAGAGTGGATGACCACCGAGAATAATGTTGAGCAACCGGAGATGGGAACCCGGGAGATTCCTTTTGCCCGGGAAATATATATCGAGCAGGAAGATTTCATGGAGGATCCCCCTAAGAAATTCTTCCGCCTCCAACCGGGCGGAGAGGTACGGCTGAAAAGTGCCTATATAATACAGTGCCAGGAAGTCATCAAAGATGATCAGGGGCGAATAGTCGAAGTGCACTGCACTTACGATCCTGACTCCAAAAGCGGAGGTCCTAATGCCGGTCGTCGTATTAAAGGTACCCTGCACTGGGTCTCTGCGCAGCATGCCCTACCTGCGGAAATAAGGCTCTACGACCAGTTGTTCCTAAAGGAGAATCCGGATGAAGAAGAAGAGGGAGCGGATTTCACCAGCTTTATAAACCCTGATTCTCTGGAGGTTTTGACTGAAACCCTGGTTGAACCAAGCTTGGCTTCCGCACCAATGGAAAGCAGCTACCAATTCCTGCGCCAGGGCTATTTTGCCGTTGACCCGGACAGCAGCAGCGGAAAACTGGTCTTTAACCGGGTGGTGGGATTACGTGATTCCTGGGCTAAAATCCAGAGCAAGCAAGGCTAACACCGAAACAGAGACGAGGGCTGCCTTTCGGGGCAGCCTTTTCTTATACAGGAGAGGAGAATTTATTTGAGCCCCCTTCGCATCAGTATCTTTCTGATGCTTTTTACTGCCATCTGGGGAGTAAATTTGCAGGTAAGTCCACTGTCGCCGGCCCTACCTGGTGGAGTATTGAAGGGAAGGCCCCAGTGTTGTTCATAAACAGAACAGCAATAACAGCGAATAGAAAGACTTGAACCGCTATCGACTGATCCAACCTGGTGTTCAGAATAAAATGTGGCTGTAATGACATGCTAATCATGTATTGATAAACCTCCCGCTTAGAACCAGGTGGGGGGTTTTGCAGTTAAACTAGACGAACGGTTGAAGATTTACTGGGGGTGTAGTTGCTGGTAGGACTGGTTTTGGAAGGGGGAGGGGCTCGGGGAGCATTTCAAATTGGCGCTTATCGCGCGATTCAGGAAATGGGCATCGAGATCAGTGGCATTGCCGGAACATCGGTGGGTGCACTTAATGGTGCTATGATAGCTCAGGGGGATGTTGACCGGGCTTATCAGTTGTGGTCGGATATTACCCCTGCTCAAGTGTTCCGGTTAGATTCTGCCGGGGCGGAGCATCTAAACCATCTGGCTTTCAGCCGGAAAAATCTGCCCGGTTTGCTGAAGCGGATGAAGGAAATATTCAGTGACAGAGGTCTGGATGTTACTCCCTTAAGAGAACTGATCGCGGCGGTTGTTGATGAAGAATTCATTCGTAACTCCGGCCTGGATTTCGGTCTAGTGGCGGTGTCTTTGAATGACTTGCTCCCTTTGGAGTTATTTCTGGAAGACATTCCAGTAGGGAAGTTAGCGGATTATCTGATGGCCAGTGCTAGTTTCCCAGGGTTTAAGGTTGATCCGGTGGAGGGAAAGCGCATGATTGACGGTGGTCTGCATGATAACCTGCCGGTTAATTTGCTGGTGGCCAAAGGTTACACAGATATTATTGTTCTGCGTACTCATGGACCGGGACGCTACCGCCGGATACGCCAAAAAGGACTGCACCTTACCTATATAAGCCCTTCCGATGATTTGGGCGGCATACTGCAGTTTAACCCAGAATCAGCCCGTATCAATTTGCAAATGGGTTACTATGACGCTTTTAAGACTATGCAGCAGTTAAAGGGTTTTCGGTTTTATCTCTATCCCTGGGATAATGATTATTTCCTGGACTGCTTTCTGTCGCTGGAGGAGGAGATTATCCGTGACATTGGCCGTACTATGGGCTTTAAGGGGGGAGCCTATCGAAGGATGCTTTTTGAGCAGATCATACCGCGCTACTGCGACCTGTTAGGCCTGAACCGACAGTCAGGTTATGAAGACGTAGGTATAAGACTGTTGGAGGAGGTTGCACTGCGGTGTGAAATAGAACGGTTTAAAATTTATCATCTGGAGGAATTTATAAACTGTTTAAAAAACCACTACCAATCCAGCCAGGGTGCCGTAGTAAACCAGCCGCCTGATCTGATTAAGCACAATCGGCTCTTATCTCGCACGGTTCGCAACAGGATCATGGCTGAAACGGCTGATCAATTATACTATAGCCTGGCTGAACCGAGGAAGCTTAATCTATCGCAGAAGGATAAGGTGGCTACTGTCCCGACCTACCGCTCATAAACGTAATCATGACTTATGGCCTGGATTACTGCTATTGAATTAGGAGACCTAGGACCCTATTTGGGCGGGCTGGCAGGAATAATCGGGATCAATGAAGAAAGCCGCCCTAATAAAAATTTGGAGGCTGCTGGAAATTTGTATGAAGAATAATCATATTCTGTGTTTAACAGCTATCCTAGGGGTATTATTGGTGGGCGGCTCTTTTTATCTTGTGGCCAGTCAACTGGGCCTTAAGAGCCTACTGGCCAGCGGTCAGGCTGATGATCGCACCTGGGCTATTTTGGGGCTGTTGGCGGTTGGGCCTGGTCTGGGGTTATTCGGTTTATATTCCTTTCAGCAGGCTAAACAGTTGGGTCGTCAACCGCATGATATGGAAGAAGCGAACACTCTCCTTAAGGAGAAAGTGAACGAATTAACGGTTGAGCTGACTAATACGGTTAAACAGCTTAATCAAGAGACTGGTCAGCGCCGCCTGCTAGCGGTGCAGCTCAAGGAGCAAACCACTACCGATCCTCTTACCGGACTGCTTAACCGCGGTGCAGGTATGGCCTTACTGGTTAACCAACTGCATCTGTCAGAGCGGCACCAATGGCCCCTAACTGTATGGTCGATTAGTATAGATAATCTTAAGCAGGTAAAGGATAAGTTTGGATATGAAGCCGGAGACCAGATGATAAAAGAAATTAGCCGAATCATTCGTGCTAACATTAGAGAATCAGATACCGTATTCCGCATGGGAGAATACGAATTGATAGTTATCTTGTTGCCATGTTCCATTGTGGAAGCGTCTGGTATCAGGGATAGAATGATAAACTCTTTTCGACTTGATCGGCACATAAATCCGTATGATTGGCAGTCGGCCATATGTGATGGTTTTGCTGAGCATCAGCCGGGCTGTCGAATGCGGGTGACTGATCTTGTTCAGCAGGCTGGTCATAATGCTTATGAAAAGGTAACCGATACCCTGCCGTAAATTAGTGGGTTAAACTGCCCCGTAATACTGCATTTAATTCTCCTCCCAATAAAATAACTACACTGCTTAAATACAACCACATCAGCAGAACCACGATTCCCCCCAGACTGCCATAAATGATGCTATAGTCGGCAAAATGCTCCACGTACCAGGCAAAGACAGACGAAGAAATGATCCAGCCCACACTGGCCAGTATAGATCCGGGCAGAACCTCCCGGGAATTTAACCTGAGATTGGGGCTGAAGCGGTATAGCAAGGTAAAAACCAACAGCATAGTGACCAGGGGAATCAAGTAGCGCAGGTAACTCCAGATGTTGGCAAAATAATTATCAGCACCTAATACAGTAAACAGAGACTCCCCCATTATTCGGCCCAAAACCAGCATAACAAAAGCGAATAGAATAATTAAGGCCAAAGCCAGAGTAAACAGAAGAGATAACCCCCGCACTTTCCAAAAGGAGCGGGTTTCTTTTTCGCAATAAGCCTGGTTAATGCCATGAATTAAGGCGCTAACACCATTGGAGGCGGCCCAGATAGTGATTATCATGCCTAGGGAAAGTAAGGTATTGGAGCGAGCCTGCAGGGTTTCTTCAATAATACTCCTTACCTGTACATAAGCGTCCCAGGGCAGTAAATTGGCCAACTGATCCAAAGGCATATCGTTAGCTACCGGAGTATAGCTGAGTAGAGTAATTAGAAAAATCAGAAAGGGAAAAAAAGCCAAGACTAAATAAAAGGTGAGCTGGGCAGCCAGAGCAGTAAGTTCATGCTCTTGGAAGCGCTGATATAATTTGATGGTCACCTCTATTGCTAAGGCCAATGGTTTTTCTCCTTAATGGAAAGTGTTGCTTTTAGACAGTGTAGGAAATTGCCCAGCTTTTTATAACTTAAAGACAAAAGTCTCTGAATTCCCCCTATTGGGGTTCAGAGACTTAGTTTAGTCTGGGCTTTTTTAATTGGTACTATACTTATTCTTTCAATTACTCGGGTTCTTTGGCTTCAGCATTAGCCCTTATTTTTTGGATGATCAAGGCGGCTGCCAACAGGCCAAGACCAAATAGATCTGTAGTAAGGTCAGGATCGATCATCAGCAGGCCGCCGGCAAAGAACAGCAACCGCGTAAACCACTGGGCATGAGTGAACATATAGCCGGTTACCGCTGCTGCCAATCCCATCATTCCTATGGTCGAAGTGAGAATAATCATCAGCACCGTAGGCACCGTGGTATCTATCATTAATAAAGCCGGAGACAGCACAAAAATATAAGGCACTATAAAGGCAGCAATAGCCAGTTTGGAGGCCTGAACCCCGGTTTTCAGCGGATCACTGCGGGCTATGCCAGACCCAGCAAAAGCAGCTAGAGCCACCGGTGGGGTAACATCTGCAATTATGCCAAAATAGAAGACAAACATATGGGCAGCCAGAATAGGAACACCTAACTGTATGATCGCTGGTGCGGCAATAGTAGAGGTAATTACATAGTTAGCCGTCGTAGGGACTCCCATACCCAGCAGAATGGAAGTAATCATGGTAAAGAACAGGGTAGGCAGTAGATAGCCTTGGGCCAGATCCACCAGGGAAGACGCCAGTTTTAGTCCCAGACCGGTTTTGGTTACCACTCCAATAATGATACCGGCGCAGGCACAAGCAATTATAACCCCCAGAGCTGAGCGGGCGCCATTTTCCAGACCTTCTAACACATCCCGGAAAGATATCCGGGTAGAGGCGCGTAGCATGGAAGCCACAATAGTCAGACCGATTGCCCATAGAGCAGCTCGCATGGGAGTATAACCTGATACCAGCAGATAGACAATGGCTATTAAAGGCAAGGCCAGATGGCCCCGGTCTATTATTAAACGTAAAACATTAGGTAATTCATCGCGAGACATACCTTTTAATCCGTACTTTTTAGCTTCTAAATGAACGCAGATCATAACTCCGGTGAAGTACAGCAGGGCTGGAATTATAGCGGCCTTGACGATTTCAATATAGGGTATGCCTACAAAATCAGCCATCAAAAAAGCTGCAGCACCCATAATGGGAGGCATCAACTGACCACCGGTTGAGGCTGCTGCCTCCACAGCTCCAGCAAACTCTGGCCGATAGCCGAGTTTTTTCATCATGGGAATGGTGAAGCTTCCGGTACCGGCCACATTAGCAACCGAACTTCCGGAAATAGTACCCATAAAACCGCTGGAGATAACTGCTACTTTAGCTGGTCCCCCGCTGGCCCATCCAGCTACCGCATTGGCCATATCAATAAAAAATTTACCCAATCCCGTTTTATCCAGGTAGGCTCCCAGGAGAATAAACAAAAAGATGAAGGTTGCTGACACTCCCAAAGGAATACCGAAAACTCCCTCAGTGGTGAAGTAGAGATGATCCACCAATAAACCAAGTTGTACCCCTCGGTGAGCAAAGACCCCCGGAATATAGGGACCAGCAAAAGCATAGCCTAGAAAAACCACCGCCACAATTACAATTGGCCATCCTACTACTCGGCGGGCAGCCTCCAGGACCATCAGGACACCCAAAGCGCCCACCACTATATCAATGGGGGCAGCCATACCGGCGCGTAAAACCAGATCTTTATAGAAAAACAAAATATATAGCGGCAAAGCAGTAGCTACCACTGCCAGAATAGCGTCGACCCAGTGCAGGTGCTCACGGGACCAGCTCTTGCGGCTGGGATAGAGCAGGAACACCAAACTCATAGCAAAAGCCAGATGAACTGCTCGCTGTAAATGGGCGTCCAAGACACCAAACATCGCGGTATAGACCTGAAACAGAGAAAAGCTGATTGCCAGAAGAGCAACTGCCCATTTACCATAGCCCCCAAAGCGACGATAATCGGATTCACGATCATAGCGCGCCATAATTTCTTCGATATTTACTTCGTTTTGTGTTGCGACGGAGTTGTTCACAGTAGTCCTCCCTTGTGAGCTGTGAGTTTATGCCATATAAGGTAGCCCGGGGAATACGATTGTACCCGAATAGTTACCAGACTTCCTGCAGAAAAATAATCGCTTAGAACATAGCTCTGATCCTTGTAGACCAGACCCTGGTAAGTTACTGGCATTACCGCCAATCGTATTTCCCGGAATACCCGGTTTAGGCCGGTTAATTCAAATGTCCCCTGGTTATTGACCAGTTGACCTTCGGAAGGCAAAAAAGGAAGGCCGACACCCAATGATTGGTAGGTAGTCGAAACCAGTTTAATACGATCCTCTGATATTATAACAAAGTTTTCTCTTACCGGACATTTCTGTACCGAATGGACATATTCCAAGGAAAAGCCCTCTTCCCGGGCTAAAGGAATGAGTAGGACCTGGTTGGCACTATTATCCTTGATGACTTCCAAAACAGGCAACGGAAGAAACAGCACTCCTGCTATTACTACTATAGTCAGTGAGGTTAATAATGCCTTGAACCAGGTCTTACTGCTTAACATTGCTTAATCGTTCCTACTCGTTAAAATACCTTTCCGCCCCGCTATGCATAGGAATGGAAATACCATCCTTGGCAGAATCGACAGTTATCAGCGCACCAACCGAGTGGGAGGCTTTTAACTGATCCAGGTTGGAATATATGGATTTGGTGATATCATAGGCAGTCTGCTCATCCAATTGGTCAGTAGTAACCAGCATCGCTTTTACGGCTACTGACTGTACATCGGCTACCTGGTTGGGATAAGTGCCTGCCGGGATGTTGATTTTGGTGTAAAAAGGATACTCTTCAATCAATTGATCAGCAGTCGCATCCTCGACTGAGATTAGCACCACATTGTGTTGGGCAGATATATCCTGTATTGCTGCGGTAGGGAACCCTGCCGTGATGAAGCCAGCGTCGATATTTCCATCTTTCAGGCCGTTAGCAGCCTCAGCGAAAGATAGATACTGCACATTGATATCTTCGTAGGTTATACCATTGGCAGCCAATATCTGGCGAGCGTTGGCCTCAACACCACTGCCCGCAGCACCTACTGCAACGCGCTTACCTTTCATATCGGCGACAGATTTGATACCGGATTTATCCAAGGTAATGATCTGTACTGTTTCCGGGTATAAGGTCGCCAAGGCCTGCAGGTTTGATACCTGATTATCCTCAAACATTTCCACGCCCTCAGCTGCATAATAGGAAATGTCATTTTGGATAAAGGCCAACTGCACGCTGCCGCCATTGAGCAGGTTTACGTTAGCAACTGATGCGTTGGTGGCTTCAGCCGTAGCATTGACTCCGGGAATGTTATCATTCAGGATTTCAGCCATGGCACCTCCCAGAGGGAAGTAGGTACCTGCAGTACCGCCAGTGGCAATGTTTATATATTGAGTTTGTGCTTGAGGTGTCTGATCCTCGGACTCTGATGAACCACAGCCCATTGCCAGAGTAGCCAGCATAGCCAAGGTCACCAGTAAAACAATAGTACGCTTAACAGGTCTTATCAAAATACTCAATCCTCCCTATCTTTTGTGAATAATTTATAGTTGGTTTAACAATCCCTCCCTTAAAAGTACTAGTTTATTCTGCCCTTATTAATTAAACATCAAAAGCAGATTTCCTGCTCTGTGGTATATTAATTGGACCAGAAAGGCCGATTTTCCTGAAAAAATCCTATCCAGTGGGCAAGCTAAATAAACAAAAGGAAAATAATGGAATAAGAGTTACTTGGTTTATTCCAGCGGTACATAGGTTACATCCAGCGAGGCTAAAAGAAAGCGGATAAGCTGCTCACTGGCTCTTTCAAAAGTAAGTTCGTTATCCAAAATAAAGGAGGGATTGATCACCGCTTGAATGGAAGCAGTCATAGCCGCCGCAATGATGCGAGGATCAAGAGTGGCTATCAATGAAGATGAGTTTTGCGTCATTATGTAGTTAACCATAGCCTTTATCTTGTCCATTCGAAAATGGTCAATTTTCTCCCATAAGTGAGGATAAATGCTGCGCAGATCCTCCAGACTCCTAGTTCCGATGATAAACTTACCCTGGCTCATCAACTTATGCAAAAGGGTCGTTATCACTTGTTGGGGGGGAGCTAATGAGGTCATTAATTCGTCTGCTTGGGAGCCCATAGTGGCTAAAAAGTCATCAATAACTATCGTGATCAGATCTTCCTTGCTGGGATAGTAGCGATACAGAGTGCGCTTGCTGATATGGGCACAAGCCGCCAGTTCATCCATGGTCCAACCCTTAAAGCCTTTTTCAGCTATTAACTGACGTAGCGAAGTTATTATGCGCTGGTTTATATCCATTTGTCCACCCTCCTTTGTTAAGAAACTACTTTCTTTTTGAACCTTTTGGTACTGATACCCAGAAACACCAAAGAGAAAATCAGTAAAGCTATGACCTGCCCATACAGATATTGGAAGCCTATCCCTTTCAAAACGATCCCCCGGATAATATCCAGGTAATAAGTGAGGGGGATAAGACTGCTCAGGTAATAAATAAAGTCAGGCATGGCTGCCCGCGGAAACATGAACCCGGACAGCAGTATACTAGGCAGCATTACAAAAAAGGCCATTTGGAAAGCCTGCATTTGATTTTGAGCGATATTGGAGATCATCAGTCCCAGACCCAGCGAAGCAGTAATAAAGAAAAGCGTCAACAAATAAAGCTGCAAGAGGCTTCCACGTATGGGAACTTGGAAAAAGATCGCTCCTACCAAGAGAGCGACAGTGATCTGCAGGTAGCCTAGTGCGATATAAGGTACTATTTTGCCGATCATTAGCTCGTAAGCTTTAATAGGGGTGACAATCAACTGCTCTAAGGTGCCTTGCTCGCGCTCGCGTACTATGGCTATGGAGGTGATGATAACCATAGTCATAGTAACAATAATTCCCAAAATAGCCGGGACCATATAGTAAGCGGTTATTCCGTCCGGATTATACCAGGGGCGAACTCGAATATCATAAGGCATACTCGCCGTGGGAAGCTTGGCAAACAAGACTTGCTGTGATTTCAGCAAACCGATCGAATTAGCAATAGCTATGGCTTGATTGGAGACCATGCTGTCACTAGCATCCACAATAAGCTGTACCTGAGCAGACTCTCCACGTTTTAAGCTGGCCGAAAAATCCGGAGGATATATTAATCCGGCCTGGGCCTGACCGCTGTCAATCATATGGTTTACTGCATCAAAACTGCTGGCGGAAGATACTATATCGAAGTAGCCGGAACTGGAGAATGCATCAGTTAATTCGCGGCTCTGCGCGGATAGCGACTGATCAAAAACCACGGTAGGAATGTGTTTGACCTCAGTTTGAATAGCATAGCCAAACAAGAGCAGTTGAACCAGCGGTACCATGAATATTAAAGCCAGGGTCATGCGGTCGCGGCGCATCTGAATAAATTCTTTGCGCATAATTGCTGCGATTCTATTCATCGTTTTGCCTCGCTTTCCTGGCTTTTGGCCAGAGCAATAAATACATCATCCAAAGTAGGAGTTATAATTATAGGCTGAACATTAGAAAAAGCCGCCAGCTGATCTGCCCCGGCCTGGTCTTTGACCAGAACATGCAGAAATGAGCCGTGGATAGTACACTCTTTTACAAACGGCAGATCCAGCAGATCATCTATATGCCTCAAGGGATCGGGTAGCTGCAATTCTACCAGTACTCCTTGCAAGCTGGTCTGTTTCAGATCATCGGGAGAGGCCAGAGCCAGCAATTTCCCTTGCGAAAAAAAGGCGATCTGATGACAGCGTTCGGCTTCTTCCATGAAATGGGTGGTGACGATAACGGTAGTACCCTGAGCGGCCAGATCCTGAATAATATTAAAGAAAGCTCGGCGGCTGGTAGGGCTGACACCGCTGGTCGGCTCGTCCAGAAATACCATCTGGGGATGAGATATCAAGGCACATCCCAAAGCCAAACGCTGCATGAATCCCAGGCTAAGCGTACCTGCAAGCTGATTCTCTCGCCCAGCCAAATCAGCCAAAGCAATCATTTCTTCAATACGTCCGCGCTTTTTTGAACCGGAAAGGCTGTAAAGCCCCGCGTAGAAGTCCAGGTTTTCTTGCACGGTGAGATCATGATAGAGGCTGAACTTTTGCGACATATATCCGATATTGTGTTTAAGCAGATCCGCTTCTGACCCAATGTCAAAACCAAGCACTTTTCCTGATCCTGAGGTCGGTTCTAATATTCCGCACAGCATGCGCATGGCAGTAGTCTTTCCAGCACCGTTGGGGCCTAGAAAACCGCATACCTGACCAGCCGGGATGGTAAGATTGATGCGATCCACGGCAGTAAAATCCCCAAAGCGACGGGTCAGATCCTGAGTGATAACTGCATAGTCCATATTAATTGTTCTCTCCCGCCATAATTACAAAAATGTCTTCCATGCCCGGTGTGACTGTTTCGATAGAACCAGCCAGCTCATTAGCGCTCAAATACGACTGTACGGCCTGCCGACCCCTGAACCCATCAGAGACCACCAGTCGATATTTATAGCCAAAAAAGGAGGAACCTTCAATTTCCGCCAGGTCATCAAAAAAACGCGGATCTTGACAGGCAGTACGCACTTCCAGAACCCGCTGGCTGAAGGGAGATTTTAAGTTCTGCGGGGTATCACAGGCCAAAATCTGCCCTTGATTTATAAAAGCTACCCGGGTACACAATTCTGCCTCGTCCATATAAGGGGTGGAAACCAGGATGGTCATGCCCTGATGATTTAATTGGTAAAGAATACGCCAAAAGTCTTGCCGTGACTGGGGATCGACTCCATAGGTAGGTTCATCCAAAATGAGCAGAGCCGGCCGGGTAATTAGCGCACAGGTCAGAGCCAGCTTCTGTTTCATCCCCCCGGACAGGCTGTTGGCTAGACGGTTCTCAAAAGCTGCCAGTCCAGTTATCGCCAGGATTTCCTCAGCGCGCTCTCGTATAACCGGCTTTTTTAAGCTGTACAGTGATCCCCAAAAGTCTATATTTTCCTCAATAGTTAAATCTCCGTATAAGCTGAAGCGCTGCGGCATGTAACCTAGGTTTTGTCGGTCTATTTTCTCAGGATCCTGATTCATAAGCCTAACTTGTCCCTGATCAGGATCCATAAGGCCGCAAATGATTCGCATGAGGGTTGTTTTTCCAGCACTATCCGGCCCGATCAGCCCAAAGATGTCCTGCCGGCTGACCTGCAGGCTTACCCGATCCAGGGCTTTAATAGATGCAAAATGTTTAGAGATATTATCAACGGCAATCATGGCTTACTCCTGCAAAAAGATAACATCAGCCGGCATGCCCGGTTTTAGAATATTATCAGCCTTATCCAGAGCAATTTTAACGGCAAATACTACATTGGTTCGCTCTTTTTCGGTCTGAATGGTCTTAGGGGTAAATTCGCCCTGAGTGGCAATATGCTGAACTCGGCCGTTAAAAGTTTGGGAACTGCCGCTTACGTTAATGGCGACTTTCTGACCCAGATGTAGGCGCGGCAGATCATCGGTAGGAATGTATACTTTGATCCATAGAGAGTTGAGGTCTGACACAGTGGCCACTACCGATCCGGCTGTGATAAACTCACCCGGCTCATAGTTACGGCTGACCACGGTTCCATTAAGGGGAGCAAACAGCTCAAGATCTTCCAGGACAGCCTGACTGGCCTCCCACACCGCGCGGCTGCGTTCTACCTCAGTCTGAGCGGCTTCAATCATAGCGGTCCGACTGCCCGCCTGCAGCAGGTTGAGTTCAGCCTGAGCTACTTTTAGCTCAGTATCGATTTGCAGTAGCGCCAAACGAGCCTGTTCCAGTTTCTGTTCAGAGAGGGCATTGGCTTGAAAAAGAGATTCCGCCCTGGTCAAATCCTGCTGGGCCTGCTGCTGGGCGGCTTCTTTAAGAGCAACTTGAGCAGAGGCAGCTTCAATTTCCTGCTGGCGTGCTCCATCCACCAAATCATTCAGCTTGGCCTCCGCTAGCATTACTCCCAGAGCATCGCGTTGAGTCTGAGCGGCCAGGTCGCTGCGGGAAAGCTGGGCCATAAGCTGCCCTTCTTTAACTTCCTCACCTTCCTGAACCGAAATGTTTTCAAGAGTACCGCTTGATCGAGCGGCAATATCCACAGTAGTAGCTTCGATGGTACCAGTGGCCCGAATGGTCTCTGGTTGTGTCAGTACATAATGGTCATACCCCCAGTACCCCAAACCAGCCAGAATCAGTACAGCTGCGACTGTCAGGATCTTCTTTGTCATAAGCGGGCTCCTCTCCGAGTGTAAACTGTCGTTATTGATTTAGTTTACCTAGTATACCTAAAGAATACCGCCCTTGACCGATCCTGGCAAGCCTTTTTTATCCCCCCTTTGCGTAGCCTGATGAAGTATAATGTAGCAGAAGGCCGACATAGATGGAGGAGTAGTTTTGCAGGTACATATTTTAGCTAGTGGCAGCACAGGCAATGCGGCTTTTTTGCAGTTTGGGTCTATCCGTTTGCTAGTGGACGCAGGAATCAGTGCCCGCCGCATTGAGCGGGGATTAGGCGAATTAGGCATTAGAGCTGCTGATCTGGATGGTATTTTAATAACCCATGAACATAGTGATCATGTCAAAGGCCTGGACGTTCTAGTGAGGCGTCATAACATACCGGTTTATGCCAGGCCAAGAACCTGGGAGCAGATAAAGTGCCGTCCTGTCTTACCTTTGCAGTGCTGTCAATCCTTCCAGGATGCTTTTGATTTGGGAGCGGTGCGGATAGAACCCTTTTCTATTTCTCATGATGCAGTTGATCCGGTCGGGTTCGCTTTCAGTTATGGCAAAACGCGCTGTGTCTTAGCAACTGATCTGGGCGTAGTCACGCCGTTGGTAGAAGGGGCTTTGCATAATGCCCAGGTGTTGATCCTGGAGTCAAATCATGATCTGGATATGCTGCATCAAGGGCCTTATCCGCCTTACTTAAAACAGCGCATCCGCGGTAATAAAGGACATTTGTCCAATCACGCTGCTGGCAAAGTATTAAGTGGATTAAAAAGAAGTACACCCATGCACGTTTTCTTGGCTCACCTGAGCCAGCAAAACAACCACCCCCGCCTGGCCCAGCAAACGGTGACCGATTTCCTATCCCGAGGAGGATGTCAGGTGGGTGAAGAAGTGGTGCTCCATCCCACCTTTCCGGATCGTACTTCCAGTTATATATCCCGATAACTGCGGTAGAAATTATGTCTTTACGAAAAAAGGAGAGCAACCCCGATGCCAGGGTTCTCTCCTTTAACATTTCCGTTTGCAAAACTGCTTACCGCGTCGCTCCAAAGCGCTGGGCAACAACTTCCCAGTTCACAATATTCCACCAAGCTTTTATCCATTCAGCCCGACGGTTCTGATATTTAAGGTAATAAGCATGTTCCCAGACATCTAAAATCAGCAGGGGAACAATACCCCAAACAGTCAGATCCTGATGTTTTTCCACCTGGGTAATAAGTAACTGACCTAACTGAGGCTGCCAGCCCAAGACGGCCCAGCCGGATCCCTCAACTGCTCCGGCAGCGGCACTGAACTGCTTCTGGAAGGCTTCAAAACCGCCGAAATCCTGCTCAATTTGCTGCAGCAAATTACCGCTGGGGCTGTCCGAACCTTGCGGAGTCATGTTTTCCCAGAACAAGGTGTGCAGAACATGGCCGGAACCTTGAAAGGCCAACTCTTTTTCCCAGTGCTTAATAAGAGCATAATCAGCATTATCACGGGCCTGAGCTAGTTTACTCAAGGCGTTGTTAAGACCGTCGACGTAAGCCTTATGGTGCATATCGTGATGAATGCGAACTGTCTGCTCATCATAATGGGGTTCCAGTGCATTATAAGCGTAAGGTAACTTGGGTAAAGAATACGTCATAGCGCTCACCTCAAATCATAAATTTGTACCACAATTATAACAGCTATTGGCCATATTACCAAAGTTCAGCAAAAACAAGTGTGGAGGTTCCTATTAATCGTTTAAATAGTCTGTACGGGCGGATAGTCTACTCCCTGGGTATCAACCGTAACTGATTTCATACGCTGTTCGCTCCGCGGGCGATCCCGAGAATCAGTGGGAGCATTGACTATAGCATCGACCACATCCATTCCTTTGATAACCCGGCCAAAAGCGGCATAGTCACCATCTAAATGGGGTGATTTGTTGGTCATAATAAAAAACTGGGAACCCGCTGAATCGGGAACAGCGGTTCGGGCCATGGATAAGACGCCCTTGTCGTGCTTAAGTGGGTTGTCAAAGCCGTTGCTGGTAAACTCGCCTTTGATACAGTAGCCGGGTCCCCCGGTCCCAGTTCCCTGCGGACAACCACCTTGGATCATAAATCCAGGAATGACCCGGTGAAAAGTTATCCCATTGTAATACCCCTTTTGAATCAGGGAAATAAAATTGCTGACCGTATTAGGGGCTACATCGGGATATAGTTCAGCCTGTATTTCGTTATCATCTTCCATAGTAATAGTAACCAGCGGGTGAGAACTCATAATAACGACTCCTTTATTTGGTTTTTGCTGCCTATTATACCATAACCCGCCCATCTTCATGCATCAGATGTTTTCGGCTAGATCATTCAACTTGTTAGATATGGCCAGTAGTTCCTCAATGCTGGCCGATATCTCTTGACTGGCAGCAGCTTGTTCTTCAGACGCCTGCATAGTAGCATGAGAACTCTCATTAGCTATACTGATTTTTCCTTCGATGGCCCGGGTCAGTTTGCCAATTCCTTCCGCAGTTTGTTTGGAGGATTCCGAGAGCTTGCGGATCTCCTCTGCTACCACCCCAAAGCCCTTACCGGCATCACCGGCACGGGCGGCTTCGATAGCCGCATTCAGCCCCAGCATTTTGGTCTGGTCAGCGATACTTTTTATACTTTCGAGAATGGTAAAAATTTCTTTGGCTGAACTACTGATTTCTTCAATGTGCTGATTCATCTTCTGTTCACTGGTGTTGATACTGGCAGCGCTGGCCGCCGTTTGCTGAACCGCGGCAGAAATTTCCGAGAGGCCATTCATAAAGGAAAGAGACATTTCTTTCATAGCCTCAGCATTGTGGCGGGTGATCACCAAACCAAACGTGCCGATGGGTTCCCCGCTATCATCATCAAAAATAGGGAAGCTGGCTACGCGCAGAGGGATTCCGTACGTTTCCGCACCCAATTCCACCGCAAAGGATTGACCGGAGTCCATGACATAATCGGCTGCTCCACCTTTAGCAAATGGCTGACCGGGTTTGACAAAAGTAACCCTGTTCAGAGGATCGATTTTCATGATGAATTTGTCCCGATCAGTTGCGTAAAAACCCACGGTTCGATCCGTAAATAAGCCGGTCATGATGGGCAGCATGGTGAGAAAACTGCTATAAAGCTTGCTGTTAAGCACTACCCCGGTATCTTCGATCTTAATCTGGTCATTAATAGTGGCTTTTTCCGCCATTTTCAATACCCCCCTAGAACTCTAAATTCTTCTACTTTTTACAATATTCTTCAAATAAATACATGAATCCTCTAATTGTTCGAAAAGGGGCAGAAAAGGGAAGAGCATTATTGTATGCGCATCATTTCCGATATGCTGCAAATTGCTCGGGAGTGGTAGGCATAGTCGGTAAACCAGTTATCCCCGCTGAGGATAAACAATAGTACTGCTGCGAGAAAGGACACAAAGATAATCAGGATAAGCCACAAGATAATTTGTTTCATGGTTTTTTCACTGGGCATAGGTATCCTCCCTTCGGGGCAGACGCAGGTGAAAATGCAGATGGCGTAGGGTTCCGCGATAAAGAATGCGCCCCAGGTAATAATCTCCGATCAAAAATAAGAGTCCCAGAGCGATGAAGCCCACCGACATACACAGAATAGCCGCAGCAGTTAGACCATCACTGTATAAGGCCGTGGGGATATCAATAATTCCTGGCTGGAGTAGATTAAGGAGAATTCCGGAAAAAAGCAAAAGGCCCGCTATACTGACAGCGGCACCAGCAGAGAGCATGGCGATCATGGCCCCAGCTACGCCCAGAACCGGCCCCAGAATCAATACAAGATTAGAAATTCCCAGGCGCAATACGGCCTTAATAGCATAAAAAAGGTTACCAAGGGATGACTCCAGTTCAGCCAGGCCGATCAGGTGGTGGGCTTCATAATAGCCGGCTATGGCCTGGGGACTGCCCAGATTGGCGGCTATCTCTTCTTCGGTTTGGCCCTGTTCCAAACCAGCGCGAAAAATTTCTTGATGATAGGCAATTATGCCTTCTTTATCGGCGTGGGGTATTTTTTCCAGTTCAAGTTGTAGAGCGTTGAAAAAATCCTGCTGGTTCACGAAGCGTTCCTCCCCCCAGAGTTAAGCCATGTAAAGAATAAGACCGGTAATCCGCATCACCTATTAATTAGAATTTGCAGATGGCAGTTATAATTGGCCATGAATGATTACCACTTAATCCTAATGTACCATCAGCTGGGGTGGCAGGCAAGTCAATCATGCCTTCTTCCTTCTTACATACCCGACTATATTTTTTTGTTTGGGAAGAAACTCTTGCTGGTCGGAAGAGAATGGATACATACGTTTATAATAGCCTGGGTTTTGAGCAATTTGCTGTAGCAGTCTCACCAGGCTATCAATTTCTTGCCTGGTATTATAAGCAGCCAGACTGATGCGCACCATGCCTGGCCAATGAGCGGGAGTGATCCGCGACCAGTCTGGTAGTGACCAGTTGAAATTGATGCCCAGCAATTTACGCACATAGGCCTGCGCGCAAAAACATCCGCTCCTTAACCCAAATCCACCTTCGTGACAGAGTATACTTCCCAATTGAGAGTGAGGAATAGCTGCCAGGTTAAAGCTGATCACCCCCACACGGGGCCGTGAACCATATATGGTTAATCCCGAAACTGACGCCAATGCATCCAGGGCATAACCGGTCAAATCATCTTCATAAGCGGTCATGCGCTTCATACCCAGAATCTGCAAATACCGCAGTGTGTCGGCCAGCGCTATAGCCCCAATTACATTAGGGGAACCAGCTTCCTCACGATCGGGAAGGTCAGCCCAGAGGATCTGTTCTTGGTTAACCAGGGATACTGTGCCGCCCCCGGTATGGTCAGGATCTCCCTGCTGAAAGAACTCGCGAGGACCAATAAGAGCGCCGCAGCCAAAGGGAGCATAAATTTTATGACCGGAAAAGGTTAGAAAATCAATATGTCCCGGGTCATGGTGGGCTTTCATATCCACGGGCACATGGGGCACCAACTGGGCGCCATCCACCAGAATAGAAGCACCGTATTCGTGCGCTAATGCGGCTAGATAATGAATGTCATTAATGTGCCCGGTGACATTGGAAGCCCCGCAAACAGTCAACAAGCGAGTATGGGGATAGGCGGATCTTAGCATTTGCTCCAAAGCGGCCATCTGTAAGTGTCCGTTTTCGTCGACTGGCACATATTGCACCCGAGTTCGAAAGCGCCAGGGCAGGTCATTGGAATGATGCTCCATCTCGGTGCTGATAACCTGATCATCAGGACGCCAGGGGAAGCGATACGCCAGCTTATTGATGGCTTCGGTGGTGTTTTTAGTAAAAATAACCGTATCGCGATCTAAGTCGGCGCCTACAAAGCGGCCGATGATCTGATGACTCTCATCATAAGCATGGGAAGACCACCAGGACTTGTGCCCTGTACCCCGGTGCACACCGGAATACCAGCCCAGATGATCTATCATTTGCTCGACTACTGGCTGAAGAGCTGGAGTACTGGCGGCATTATCAAAATGAACATAACTGGCCTGAAGGCTGCGCTTGGTGGGGATCCAGCAATCCATACCTATGATCTGACGGCGAAAGGTCTGAAAGGGGAAACCCGGCTGTTTGATCATTGCACCCACCCTTGCAAGTGTTTAGTCTATACTATGTGAACAATTTGTTTTTGACACTAGGGCAGAGACTAAACCATCCGCTAAGGTTAGATGAACAATTCCAAATCAGCCTTGATAGCATCCTGCAGATAATCCTTTACATCTAATACCTCTACTTCCGGCAACAGTTCCTCCGGCTTAAAGCCCATAACCTCCATGGATAGTTTGCAGGCATAGAATGATACTCCCTTTTTACGAGCTCCCTGTAAGAAATCAGATAGTTGAGGGGTATGCGAATCTTCCATCATTTCCAAGAGCATGTATTTGCCGATACCGCCCATATTCAGGCGTGATAAAGGCAACTGATCCGCACCCTGTGGCGTTACGGCAGAAAACATTTTTTCATAAACACTTTTATCTTCCTGGCTCATTTTGTCTGGATCCCTTAGCAGCATCAACCCCCAAAAAGCAAAAAACAT
>CAZTZX010000016.1:0-2814 GCA_964618175.1 uncultured Syntrophomonas sp.
TGAGTGGGGGCATCATAGTGAGTGAACCGATCAAGATCCAGATAAGTACTCCTAACGGCCAGCAGCGAGCGGCTTGGACTCTGCCGGGTAAGAGTCTGTGGGAGGCGTTGACCCAAGCAGGACTTAACCCCGGGGGAACCTGCGGCGGCCGGGGAATTTGCGGCAAATGCAAAGTAAAAGCTGTCGGGGATTTAAGCCCCATAGAAGAGAGTGAACGCAGCTTGCTTTTGCCTGACGAGATCAACCGTGGAGAAAGGGTCGCCTGCCGATCCACTGTTCTGGGCCCGGTGACAGTAACGCTCCCGGAGGAGAGATCTGTTCATGACTATGGTGCAGGTCTATGGACAACTGATAGCCCGGGTAGGGTCACCTACCAAAGGATCCTGTTGCCTGGATTAGATCCCCACAATCCGCTCCCGATTGACCGGCGTTTACGGACTGCCCTGGGAGAGCGGGATCTAATGTTGCCGGTGGAAACTATGCAGGATTTGAGCCGTATGGATCGCAGGGGCCGGCCCTCTCTGGAAGTAAATGCTCTAATTATGGATGGAAAAGCACTACGAGCGAGCCGTGAATGTGCGCGCGCTTATGGTCTGGCCCTGGATCTGGGAAGTACCAGTCTGTGGGCAGGCTTGATCGACCTGGAGAGTGGAGAAACGCTGGCTATATCATCACAGCCCAATATGCAGCGAGTATATGGTGCTGACATTATTTCTCGGGTAAGCTATTGTCTGGAGAACCAGGATGGATTAGCTGACCTGAACCAAGTTTTAATAAACAACATCAATGCTATGATCGAAGACCTGCTTACCAGTGCTGCCGCATCAGTTGAGGATGTTTATGAGACGCTTGTGGTGGGTAATCCTGTTATGTTGCACTTTTTTCTGGGACTACCTGTAGCGGGATTGGCTACTTATCCCTGCCAGGGACTATTTTTGGATGAATTAACAGTCATGGCTGACAGCCTTGATCTGAAGATAAACCATGGGGGCAGAATAATCGTGTTACCGCAAATAGGCGGTTTTGTAGGGGCTGACACCGTCAGCTGTTTGCTGAATATACCTGATTGGAAGAAAGCCAAATTTATTTTAATTGATATTGGTACCAATGGGGAAGTGGTGGTTGGCAATGGGGGCAGGTTGTGGGCAGCTTCAGCGGCAGCTGGACCAGCTCTGGAAGGAGGGCATATCCGCTGTGGCATGAGAGCTGCAGAAGGGGCCATCGATCGAGTTAGTTTTGATGAAGAAGAGGGTCTACTCTATCGGATAATTGGTGATGGTCATCCCCGCGGAATATGCGGCTCGGGAGTGATCGACTTAACGGCGGCTCTATTGAAAGCTGGCTGGATCGATAGCTATGGGACCATCAATGATAAAGGACGTGACCAGACTATAGTTCAGTCAGGCCCCGATGGAGAAGAGTTTGTTCTGCATGATCCCCAGCAAGCCTGGCTAAGCAGATTAGTGTACACCCAGGAAGACATCCGGCAGGTGCAGATGGCCAAAGCTGCTATACGCACTGCTATTGACCTGCTGCTGGAAAAAGCGGGTTTGTTGCCTGCTGATATTCAGCATGTCTACTTAGCCGGAGCTTTTGGAAATCATCTGGATCCGGCTAACACTGTGGCCCTAGGCCTCATCCCGGAGGTAGGACTGGAGACAATTCAGCCTATTGGTAATGCTGCAGCTAATGGAGCGGTAGCCGCTCTGGTATCTCTGGAAATAAGACAGCGGGCCGGTAGTATACAGTCCTGCACCACTTTTATAGAATTGGCTGATCACCCGGATTTCCAGAGCAAGTTTCTGGAACAAATGAATTTTAGCCAAATAAGTATTCAAAAGAGGCAGTAGACACTAGGTTTCATTGTTTCTACAACAGCAGCGCAGGTATTTTCTCAGCCAGTAAAGAATCTTCTTATAAACCTAAACCCAGTTAAGGTCTGTGAGCAGATTTGAACTGGATCCAGCGTTATATGAAAGACGGTATAGTCGGTGTGGACAGTTAAATAAATGTGATGAGGTGATTGTAATGAAGCTTAATGGTAAAGTAGCGCTGATAACGGGTGGAGGAACCGGTATAGGGAAATCGGCCGCTATAGCCTTAGCCCGGGAAGGTGCTAAGGTAGCGGTGGTAGGCCGGCGCAGTGGGCCTCTGGAAGAAACGGTTCAAGAGATCCAAGCCATAAATGGTGAGGCTATAGCGGTGCCAACGGATGTTACCAAAGTTGAAGAAATTGAGAGATTGCGGGATCAGATCGATTCTACCTGGGGAAAGCTGGATATATTGATCAACAATGCGGGCAGTGGCATGCGCAAGCCGTTTATGGAAACGACTTTGGAAGACTTTGATTACATATATAATATAGATCTGCGCAGTGTTTTTGCAGTATCTCAAATCATGGTTCCTTTGATGTTAAAAGGCAGCGGGGGCAGTATCATCAATATTGCTTCTATATTAGGGTTGTTCGGCGGCAAGAATTCTACCGCTTACTGCGCTATGAAAGGCGGGGTAGTAAACCTCACCCGGGCTATGGCCACCGACCTAGGGCCGCAGATACGCGTCAACTGCTTATGTCCTTCTCATATCATAACGCCCATGATGCAACCGGAAATTGACCGCCTGGAGGCAGCCGGCAAGATGGATAAGTTAAATCGTGTATTCCCCATGAAAAGAGTAGCTTATCCGGAGGATATGGACGGGATGATCCTGTTTTTTGCCGGTGACGATTCCAGTTGGCTGACCGGTAATGCCATGGTAATTGATGGCGGTATGTCTTGCTACGTTTAAGGCTTCCTGTATTAAATGAGCCAGGCC
>CAZTZX010000016.1:2914-25466 GCA_964618175.1 uncultured Syntrophomonas sp.
TGATCTGAGTGATCACCCATTCTTCACTGCGGCTGTAGGCCAAGTTATCCTGGCTGCGCCGCTGCGCTTCACCAATTCCCAGTATGTTATCCAGGATAAGGTTGTCAAGAATGGCTACATCTAGAGACTTCCATGATTGAGAACGGTCATGTGGCAGAAGCTGGGCAGCAGTTTCCCAATCTTTCAAAGTAAGAAGATAAAGCTTTTCGCCAGCTATCATGCCAAATACATGGTCGTTTTGTTGCTCCTCCAGTTGAGCCATCAATTGGGGCAGATCATCCAGGGTGCCAACTTCTTGTACCGCAAATAAAGCGGAGAGATGCTCTTGAATGGATTTAACAGTAAAATCACTTAAATTACCTACTACTCGGTGAGTTGGTAACACCAATAAGCCAGGATCGTAAACATTGACCAGAGTAGTAAGAACATAATCATGCCCAGGTTTACCTTGTTCTCTCATCTCCTGAGCAAACTCCAGGGCTGTTTCATAACGGTGGTGTCCATCAGCGATGTATATCTGTTGATTCTGGAAAAATTCTACCACCTGCTCTAGAATAGTGGCATTGTGAATTACCCAGACGCGATGCGATTCGCCGTCTTCATCGGTAATGTCGATATCGGGTGGAAGCTTTTTAGTTGCTTCGCGCAGCCATTGGCTTACTTCCTGATCAGGATCAGAATAAAGCCCAAATATAGAGCTGAAATTACTGTGCGTAGCACGCATTAATTGCAGGCGGTCGGCCTTTGGCTTGGAAAGGGTTTCTTCATGAGGTAGAGTTGAACCGGATTCGTATGGCTCGACTTTTAGACCACATACCAAGCCAGTGCGGATTATCGGTTGGCCTTTAACCATGTACTCCTGTTCATATAAGTATAAGGACGGCTGGGACTCGGGAATAAGGATTTTTTCTTCCAGCCATTTTTCTAAGTATTGATTGGCCCGGGAATAGCGATTATTGCCAGCAGTGTCTTCAGAATAAGTTAATCCCAGTTCCAAACGAATCACATTGGCAGGGTGTTGGGCATAATATCGGGCTTGAGCGGCCTCGTCTATGACATCGTATGGTGGTGTTACTACATTGGCAAGATCATCAATCTTGTCTTGGTTATAGCGTAATCCCCTGAATGGAATAATTGTAGCCATAAAGTTAGATTCCTCCTTAAATATGGCATTACAGGCCTTCATATTGTTCAATTTTATTATAAGAAACTCGGCAATGCAATCAATTTGCTTGATTTCAACCTTCGATAGTGTTTAAATAATTAAATACACGCAACACTTTTCTGGAGGGTTGGACTTGTCGGTTGATTATCATGTGCATGTAGTTGCCCACGGTGAATACCACTATAATGAGGAGTGGCTTGACCAATATATGGATAGAGCTCAGCGAAGAGGCATCCAGGCCATCGGATTGATTGAACATGACCAGTTCCGGAGCAGGGTGGATCGGAGTTTGCTTGAGGCTGTTAAGAGACCGAACATCTCTATTGCTACCGGTTTGGAAATAGACTTTGCGCCGGGTAGGGAAAAGCAAATCAAAGAGATGATCGATAACTCTTGCCTGGACTACACCATGGGGTCAGTACACTTTATTGATGATTGGGCATTTGACCATCCTGATCATCGCAGCGGATTTGATGCCCTGGATATTGATCAAGTGTATAGCGATTACTATGCACTTATCGATAAATTGGTCAAAAGCCGCCTGTTTGACATAGTAGGTCACCTTGATCTAATAAAAATCTGGGGACACCGACCGCTTAAAAAGGATTCGCTACAGCACGTCCAACCAATTTTACATAGTATAAAAGCATCACCAATGGTAATAGAAATTAACAGTGCCGGACTGAGAAAACCAGTGCAGGAAATGTATCCTGCTCAAGAAATAATAGAAAAGATGTTTCAGTTAGGCCTGCCTGTTACCATGGGATCGGATGCTCATCATCCTGATCAGGTAGCAGAAGGGTTAGCTGATGTTTCCCGAACTCTGTGGAGTATCGGTTATCGCAAGGTGGTAGCGTTTAAAGGCAGAGAATCATATCCTCTACCGCTAACTTTATAATAAGGAGATAGTATTAGTGAGCAGCATAGCATGGTTGTTGGTTAGCCTGGGCGTTATTTTAGTTGGAGCAGAGGTATTTGTTAACGGAGTTGAATGGCTGGGGAAAAGGCTTAATCTGTCCGAGGGAGCAGTTGGCAGTGTTTTGGCTGCAGTAGGTACTGCGTTGCCTGAGACACTGATCCCGATAATTGCCATAGTATTTTCACCTGGAGAGGCTGGCCATGAAATAGGCATCGGTGCAATTCTGGGTGCTCCACTGATGTTATCAACGTTGGCTATGTTTGTAACCGGAGCGGCCGTGGTGATCTTCCGGAGAAGACGGGTGCACGGTGCCAAAGTAGTAGCCGATTACTCTACCATGAGCAGAGATCTAGGCTTCTTCGTCATTGTATATGCTGTGGCGGTGCTGACCGGACTCATTCCGCCTGGCTTCCGAAACATACAGTTGATCATTGCCGGATCGTTGGTTATCGCTTATTGCTGGTATGTGTTTGTATTGGTTAGAGAAGAGCGCGATATTGAAGGAGACGACGTACTGCCCAAGTGTTATTTTGCTCCGCGTAAAGAAAACCCATCTTTGATGGTAATATTACTGCAAGTTGTAGTGGCTTTAGGGTTTATTATTGTAGGTGCCAGCCTATTTGTAGATTCGGTCAGCAGTATTGCTGTTCTTTATGGGGTACCAGCTTTTGTTCTGGCACTGATAATTACCCCGGTGGCTACCGAGCTGCCGGAGAAATTCAACAGCGTGATCTGGGTATCGCGCGAGAAAGATACCCTGGCTCTGGGCAATATTACTGGTGCCATGGTATTTCAAAGCTCCTTAATACCTGCTATAGGTATAGTCTTAACCGATTGGCAGTTGACCACCGGTGCTTTGCTGGCTGCCTTGATTGCTATAGTTTCAGCCGGATTCTTATATTGGGAGATCAAGACCAAGAAACACATCACTGCTCCCATGCTGCTACTAGGCGGAGCTTTCTATCTGTTGTTTATCCTGGGTGTAATAGAAGGGTTCATCAGCTGGTAGAGAATATGTGTACAATCAATGAATCAATAAGCCCTTGGCAAAAAAAGAACCGGGTGACTTCAACCGGTTCTTTTTGATTCTTTGGACTTATTCTAGCTGGCTTGTTCTAACGTAGGCGCAGTTTGTTGCTTTTTATAATATTGGCGATAGGCTCCTTGCCAACGAACCGCTTCATCAGCTCTTTTGCGTTCCAACAGCACTCTTAGTTTCGCAAATCTCTCCCGGGCATCCTTTTCTATAACAATGGTAGCCATGTATAGGGCTACATATAGGGCACCCTTGATCATAAAGTAAATACAGGTATAAAACAGGAAAGTTTGTTGAAGCTCGGTCATTCTATCCCTCCTCCTTCGAAAATAGAGAGAAGCTAGATTTAGATTTCCAAGTAAATTCGCTGAAAAACGTATAATATGCTGACTGTTCCACTGATGAGGGTGATCGCGATAGCTGCGGCAGCAAATAAACCGGTCATAATACCCCTCCTCACAACATAACAACATGTGATGTTAACATCATACTAACATATGTTGTGAATTTAGCAAGTGGCGCAACTGTTCGCAATATTAAGAAAAATAAAAAAAAGAGGCTAAAAGCCTCTTAAACGGTTCATATTGGCAAAAAAAACGGACAGAATCCCGCCCGTTTTAAAAGCCCGCTATTTTTATCCTATTTTGAGTGATCTGTTTCCTCATCCTTATCATTCAGACCAATAATTTGTCCGCCCATACCTTCGAAATCTTCTCGCCATTCTTCCAGATACTGTTCAATCAGTCTTCGTACCAGTCGGGATTTAGTAGTTGCCTGATCCGCACAAGCAAACCGCAATTCACGATCAATGTCTTCTGGGACGACTACAGATATGTACTTCATACCTTTTTCCTCCCTTCTACTAACCATTAGAACCCGCTCCTTATTCTAACCTTATTGTAATACTAAGTAGCCCGGCATTCAATTCGCTTGTGACACTTTGCACTATAAAGAGGGCGCTTCGCATTTTGGCCAGTGATAAAGGCACTTAATCATAATGGGGGCCGCTATTACAATAACAAGTTGTTATCCTGGCTACCTTGTGAACCTTACATAATTGGGCATTTGCAGCCTGTTATCTTGGTAGCATGTATAGTATTTCACTAACCCTCCAAATTTATTAATGCAACGGAGATGCCGGAAAAACGTAGAGCCAGGAAACAAAAGGAGCACAATAACCATTAAACAATACCGTGCTAAAATAACAACATAGTGAATAATGTGAGGTAAAACCCCTGCCTCGATAGTGTACCCTTGACCTTTCTTAGCAATTCTTGTTGGAGGAATAAATGAGCAGGAGAGCATTTATATACTTCTGCGAGTGCTCAACATCCAGAGCCACTTTAAGAAGGCTGGTTTCTTCGAGATTGCTCTATACTGTGGTATAATAGGCCTTGATCTGAATATAGGAGGACGGTTTAATGCACAAGAAAATCCATTATCTGATGCTAGTTTTGATCATAATGTTTTCGGTGTTTATGCTAGCCGGTTGCCAGGAAGATGATCAGGAACAAGCCATCGGTGAGGTTAACGGGGAAGCCATTACTCAGAAACAGTTCGACCAACACTATCGTATGGTATTGAGTTGGTACCAACAAAATTACGGAGAAGTTGACGAAGAAGATCAGGAGTTGGTAACCAACCTTAAAGATAGCAGCTTTCAGGATCTAGTAGTACAGAAGCTTGTTCTGCAGGAGAGCAAAAAAAGAGGTATTGAACCCGACTTAGAGCAGGTGGAGCAGGATCTGGAGGCCATTCGTACCCAAAGAAACCAGCTGGAAGAAAACGGCTATCAGAAGTTTCTGGATGAAAATGGATTTGATGATGAGTTCTTAAAAGAGGAATGGATTACCCAGGATCTTTATGTGCAACTACAGAATGAGGTGACCAGTGATGTAAAGGTGACCGAAGAAGAAGCCCAAGTCTATTATGAGGAGAATGAGGCAGTATTTCAACATCCGGCCGGAAAAGAGATTTATCATATCCTGGTAGAAAACCAGGAAAAGGCCAGTGAGGTTTTAAAACAACTGAATGAAGGCGGTTCATTTGCGGAATTGGCGGCCCAGTATTCTATTGATCCTGGCAGTAAATCGCGGGGCGGGGATGTCGGTGTGGTCAATGAAGATACCAATTTTGTAGAGCCATTTAAGAAGGCTGCTCTGGAAATGTCTCCTGGTACATTACTGACAACTCCCGTTGAGTCTGAGTTTGGTTTTCATATTATTAAGGCCGGGCAACAGTTGGAGGAAGGCGTGTGGCCATTTAGTAAGGTACAGAATGATATAGAAGCCTCTTTACTGAGGTATAAACAGGATGAGTCCTTCAATCAGTTCCTGGAGGATATGCAAGCCGACGCTAAGATAGAAGATTTCCGTAAATCCTAACTATGTCCGTGGTAAAATAGGAACGGAGACAGGGAACACTTACCTCGTCTCCGTTTTGTTTTGTCTGCGCAAGTCTCGAAACAGCATACACCAAGTAAATATATTTAACAACTAAGACTTGTTTAGTTGGCCTTAAAGGAGTACTATCATAAGTGATAATGATTATCAAAAATGTGCTTTCAGGTGAGAAATATGAAAGATATTTATCAAAAGATCGACCAAAGTGAATACCGTTTGACCCCCCAGCGGTCTGTAGTCTTGCAGGTGATGCTCGAAAACCAGGGGCAGCATTTAAACGCCGAAGATGTCCTGGCTAAAGCTCGTAAAAAATCTCCCAATATCGGGATAGCTACTGTATATCGGACTCTGGAAAAGCTGGCTGGTATAGGCGTTCTCTACAAAACTATGTTTGAAGGTGGAAGCTACCGCTATGAGCTGTCTATAGGGGATGAACACCAGCACCATCATCTTATATGCTTATCCTGCGGGTCAATTACCGAAGTAGAAGATGATCTCCTGCATATTCTGGAGAACAGGTTAGAAAAAAACGGCTTTCATGTGGTGGATCATGAACTGAAGTTCTATGGATATTGTCCTAAATGCAATAGCAAGGAATAAATTTTTTGGTTAATTATTGATAATGATTATCCTTATCGTTAACGGGAGGAGCATATATGAAGGCTGTTATAGTTGGTAACCCGAATGTAGGTAAAAGTTATGTATTAAATCGTTTAACCGGTAGCCGTGTTTTCGTCTCTAATTATCCCGGAACCTCAGTGGAAACGAATCACGGTTTTCTTACCATTGGCAATAAATCAATAGAGATGCTTGATATGCCTGGAGTATATTCGCTTTACAGCGATACTAAAGAGGCCGCAATGCTTAAGGAGATACTGGAGCAGTTACCAGATCTGGTTATTCAAGTTTTGGATGCCGTCAATTTAGAGCGCAATCTGGTTCTTACTTTGGAACTAATGGAACGTAATTTACCCATGATTTTGCTGTTAAACCAGGTAGACCGAGCTCGTCAACTGGGTTTGAAAATTGACAGCAAAGCCTTGTCCAGGCAGCTGAATGTGCCGGTTTTCTCGTTTTCAGCTCTAACTGGTGAAGGGATATTGGATCTGTTGGATCAATTGGATAAGGGTGTTATGCCAAGTAAGGACGTGCAGATTGTTGATTTAAATAATCTGGCTTGCCAGGGTTGCTGTTCTGCCGGATCAGCCCAAAGCTGTGCAGGTGTAGACTTAAAACGGGTTGACCAGGCCCACATATTGGCGGATAAGACCATTACCCAGCTGGGGAAGGTGCAAATCCACTGGTTGGATAAGATCCAGAACGGGATCGATCATCCCGTATTGGGAACCATTTCGTTGCTGGTCATTGCTTACCTCTCTTTTAAGGTTCTGCTGCAGTTTATTAATTTAAGTGAAGGACCTATAAGTATCTTACTGGACCCGCTTAACAAGCTGATAAGCGAAGTTATTATAGAACTTTTGCCAGCGGGAATAGTTGCTCAGGTGCTGTCCAAAGCTGTTCCAGAAGGCATAATAATTCCCTTTACAATTGTAATGCCGGCCATGCTTATGGTAAGCATTTTGATGGCTTTGCTTGAAGACACTGGCATACTTCCTCGCTATTCTGTGGCGTTGGAGAGAGTGGGACGTATCTTTGGGCTGTCTGGACAAGCGGTGATACCTCTTACGTTGGGTCTGGGATGTCGTACTCCAGCAGTGGTGGCCACCAGAATACTACCTAATACAACTCAACGTTTTATAGCGGTGACTTTGCTCAGTATAGTAGTACCCTGTGCGGCTACTTTGGGGATTATGGCCTCAGTCTTATCACAATTTCAAGCATCATTCCCAGTAGTGGCGGGATCTTTGCTGGCAGCCTTTTTAGGATTAAGCTTTATTCTGGGCCGTATGAATGCTCAGCAGGAGGAGTTTATCTATGAACTGCCCCCCTTGCGTATACCTACCTGGGATAATGTCTGGATTAAGATTAAATCCAGGTGTGCCGGCTTTTTTACCGAGATTATGCCGCTGTTGCTGATAATGAGCATTGCTATCCGAGCTATTCTGGAATCAGGTGTGCTGGAATATGTTCAGGAATTGGGTTCCGTAACTCAGATCGTCTTTGGAATTCCTTCTGAGGCTTTTGTTGCGGTTTTACTGACGATTTTTCAGCGTTACTTGGCGCCTTTACTGCTGCTTAATCTGACTCTTACACCGCGGGAAGCTACTATAGCCATAACCATGATTGTAATCTCTTTGCCTTGTTTGCCAGTAATGGTAATGACAATCAGAGAATTAGGCTGGAAGGCACTGGCGAAAATAATCGCTATGGGATTTGCAGCATCTTTCTTGATAGGAATAATCTTAAACATCATATTGCCCTGATATGGAGAGGGAGGGAATAACTAATGAGATTAGATACAATAGAAACTGGTAGTAAAACACGGGTGATCCGAATAAATAGAGGAGCGAGAGCGGAACAAAGGCTGATGGAAATGGGTATTGTGCCTGGAGTGGAAGTAGAACTGTTGGCCAAACACCCTTTGCGGGGGCCCATTATTATTAAGCTGGGCAATACGCGTATTGCCCTGGGACGCAAACTGGCCGGATCAATTGAGGTAGAATAGAAGTCATAAAACCATGCTCTTGTATAACCTGAAGATTGGTGATAATAGAATACTAAAGCTATTAGACTTATAACGGCAGGTTATGTTATTCTTACGGTAGTTGAAGTAATTGGAGGGAGCCTATATGCTGCGTTTAGAACAAGTTAGCATGTCAGTTAATAATTCCAATGGCGATAATAAAGATATTCTGCACGGCATTGATCTAGATTTTACCGCAGGGAAACTCTACGCGATAACTGGACCTAATGGCGGCGGCAAAACTTCACTTGCGAAAGTAATTATGGGTATTTATGGTCTCTCAGCAGGGCAGATATTTCTGCATGATGAAGAAATAAGTCAGTTAACAGTTTCGGAAAGAGCTCACAAGGGAATAGCTTATGCTTTTCAGCAACCTCCACGGTTCAAGGGTTTGACGGTCAGCGATTTACTAAAAATAGCTTATGAGGATATTGATACCTTAGGGCTTAGAAAAAGTCTGCGTGATGTAGGTCTTTGCCCGGAAGACTATCTGGATAGAGACGTAGGTCCAGGTTTAAGCGGTGGAGAGATGAAACGCATAGAAATTGCTCAGGTTTTGGCTCGGCAGGCTGCCATTAGTATTTTTGATGAACCTGAGGCGGGTGTGGATTTGTGGACTATACAGCGGTTAATTGGTATTATTGTAAACCGCTTTAAGGATAACCCTAACGGCACAGCTATTATCATTACCCACAATGAAAATGTTTTGCCGATATGTGATGAGATCATCGTTCTGGAGGAAGGTCGGATTCGCGACCGAGGTACTCACCAAGAGATATGGCCTTCTATCAGGGAAGATATCGAATGCAAGCGGAGATTTGAGTGCCGGGGGGAATTCGGATATGAAATTTAACCAGATCGATAGCAATCTTTTAAATACCATCGCTAGTATTACTGAAGTGCCGAGCGGCGCGGTTAATATACGTAAAGACGGGAAACCGCTGATCAGAATGTCATCACCTAACATCATGATCAAGCCTAAAGAGGACAAGCCGGGTATAGATGTAATTATCAAACCAGGCACGAAAAACGAAACCGTGCATATTCCGGTGTTGGTTACCCAAGCCGGCTTGCAGGATAAGGTTTATAATACCTTTGAAATTGGTGAGGGTGCCGACGTTACCATTATCGCCGGATGCGGAATACACAACGACAGTCATCAAGATTCCGGCCATGATGGTATTCATGAATTTATAATAAAACCCAAGGCCAGGGTTCGCTACGTGGAAAAGCATTATGGTGCCGGTAGTGGTAATGGGAAAAAGGTTTTGAACCCCACCACTGTCATAAGGATGGGCAGTGAGGCCTATGCGGAAATGGAAATGGTGCAGATCGAAGGAGTAGATGACACTTATCGCAAGACAATTGCCTATGTAGAAGATAAAGCTCACCTAAAAGTCGTGGAGCGCTTGCTCACTAATAAACACCAGTCGGCTCAATCTGACATTGAAATAAGCATCGAGGGGAAAGAGGGGTCTGCCCAAATATTATCGCGTTCGGTGGCCAAAGATGATTCCTATCAAGTGTTTAAGGCCTCAATGATAGGGAAAACAGAGTGCACCGGTCATGTGGAATGTGATTCCATTATTATGGGCAATGCGGTTATTAAGGCTATTCCCTCCCTGATAGCCGAAAACTCTGAAGCTGTATTGACCCATGAAGCAGCCATTGGCAAGATCGCCGGTGAGCAGTTAATTAAGTTGATGTCTCTAGGCTTAACCGAGGCCCAGGCTGTGAATACCATTATTGATGGATTCTTGAGATGATAAGCTAACGGTGGTGAGGTGAGTAAATGAATCTAAACCTTTATAAAACCTATGTTAAAGTGGTAGAAACCCAAAATCTCTCCCGGACTGCTGAGGAGATAGGGTTATCACAACCGGCTGTGACCAAACAGATCCAGGCCTTGGAGGAGATGTATGGGGTATTGTTGCTGGAACGATCTGGTCGCCGCTTGAAAACTACCGAAGCCGGGGAGACCTTATATAGCTGTGCCCGAGACATAATTAAGGCAGTTGAAAAGACTGAAAAAGCAATGGAAGAAGTCTCGGAGAGCCGACGGGGCACCCTTTACATTGGGGCCAGCACTATTCCCGGCCAGTATATTTTACCGGCTTTTATTAAGCAGTTTAAGGATCGTTTTCCCAATGTCACTATCAGTATGGATATTGCTGACACGGAAAGAATATTTAATCGCATCGCCGACAGGGAATTGGATGTTGGAGTGGTAGGTGGTTGGACCAACAACCGCAAGGTGGATGGATTTGTCTGGTTGGAAGATGATCTGGTCGTTATTGTTCCGGCAGAACATCCCCTAGCCACCCAAGAACATATTGACTTGTCGGATCTGCTTGGTGAAAAATGGATAATGCGTGAGAAAGGATCAGGTACCCGGCGCGCCATAGAAGATATTTTTAATGCTCAGGGAATAAAGCTTGAAGACTTGGATATTTGCTTGGAAGCTGGCAGCACTGGAGCTGTGCTAGCTGCTGTAGAATCAGGTATGGGTATCAGTATAATATCCCAGTGGGCATTGAAACCCTCTGAGGGGCGATACGGCTTGGCCTGTATTAAATTTACCGCCAGAGAATCCCGCCGTTTCTACATAATCTACCCCCACCAGAAATCTCGACGGAAAACTGTTATTAATTTTTTAGATTTCCTCAAGAAAAGCTCACAGACTATGACTGAATAAGCCGAATCGGATTCTTCAGGCAGAGCGTTTATATGCATAGGAAAAGCCGCCCATGTCAGGGCGGCTTTTATAACCTAATAGTTTTCGCAGAGGACTTCGTAATAACTCTGAGGATGAAGGCAGGCTGGACATTCTTCAGGGGCTTCAGTACCTTCATGAACATATCCACAGTTGCGGCATCTCCATTTGACTGGGTTGGGTTTTTTGAAGACGGTCTTATTCTTGAGATTGGCCAACAGTTTGCGGTAGCGCTTTTCATGCTCTTCTTCCACTTCGGCTATTTCTCTGAAAGCATCGGCAATTTCATCAAACCCTTCTTCGCGGGCGATTCTTTCGTATTCAGGGTATAAATTGGAGTGCTCATCTAGTTCGCCTTCAGCTGCTTCCAAGAGGTTCTCCTCGGTAGGGTGAATGGCACCGCCAATTAGAAACTTGTAAAAACGTTTAGCATGCTCTTTTTCGTTGTCAGCTGTATCCTGGAATATAGCTGACATCTGCTTATAACCCTCTTTGTCAGCCTGGCTGGCAAAAAAAGTATACTTCATGCGGACTTTTGATTCTCCGGTAAAAGCTGACCAAAGGTTTTGTTCGGTTTTTGAGCCTTTCAAATCCATATTATTACCTCCTAATCTTTAATCTTATAGCACATTCCATCATAAACGAGGAATGTTAGCTGGAAAAACGTAGAGAAGATTTGAATTGGGAAGAGGTCTTACCACCATTAGGTTGCGTAGCTCATCAATTACAACTTCCCGCATATCTTCATCATTCTCATCTTTAATTTCCAGGGAGAAGACGGTCACCGGTACTTCCATCCAGTTCAATAAACGCAGTTCTGCTAATCCATCATTCAAAAACTCCAACTCCTCAAAAGGAGCAGAGAAAGGCGTATTTGATTTGCTTTTAATATGCTGTTCTAAACGCTCGATAAACTTTTTTAACAATTCTTCTTTATGGTCGTCTATAACGTATTGAAAAAGAACATCATAAAGATTCTGTGTCAAAACAATCGAAGTTACTGTGGGGAGGACGAGATGCTTTTCACACCTGATCCTTGTAAGGGTATACTGGTCTACAGAATGCATATTGATTTAACCCTCCGTGGCTCGTTATTGATTTATTGTACCCCGATTCCCGAATTTTTCTCAACTTCTTTCTATAATTTAATGAGAAGCCTTTGATTGGCAGGCATAAGGGATTGCGGTATACTTGATAGAACTTGGACTATCTGGATTATGTTTACAAGGAGCTAGCCAATGAAGCCTATACGTCGTGAAATGCCAATACCTGGTTGCTCACAGTGGTTTAACTATTTGTTGATAGTAGTAGTCGGACTGGCGGTCATGATGCTCAATCCTCAGCCTGCCTGCGCTACAGAAGATACGGGTAAAGCTTACCTGCTGGTCGTTGACAAGCTGACCATTTATGATATTGACTCCAGCATTACCCCACAGTTGCATAAATTAATAAATGAAGGTGGAGTCGGCTTAGCCAGCAGCAGAACTCTAAGAGGCAAAAATGTCCTTGATACCAGCCTTACTATAGGTGCTGGCAATATTGGCCGCGTTTATGGCAATGGAATTTTAGCGTTCAACCAAAATGAATACCTGGAGGATCGTGGCAAGACGGCGGGGCACCTTTACCAAAATCTGACCGGTATTAATCCAGGCCAAACTTCCTGCTTACTGGTGAACCTACCTGAAATCAGCACCTCTATGGCTCAAGAAAAGGTTACCACTCTACCTGGGGCTTTGGGCGAGGTATTAAAAAGCAACGGGTACACTGTTTGTCTGCTGGGCAATGGTGATACTGGCACCAGCCCACTCCGTTCGGCTGCGGTTATTGCCATGGATGCCCAAGGGCAGATCCCCTACGGGGACATAGGGCCCAATACGGTGCTCAATCCTGCCGATAGTTTTTTAAGCTGTGAGACTAATTACCAGTACCTTTTGGACCAGGTCAAACACTATGAGCCTACCACCGATTTGTTGGTGGTTGATTTGGCTGATCTGAGTCGCTTGGAAACAGCCGATATAGCTTTTGAGGAAATAGCGCTGCGAGAAAAAGAGAGGCGCTTAAAAAATATCGATGTCTTTGCCAGCCAAATTGCCGAGCGCATGGATCCCGCGAGCGACCTTTTGATGGTGGTTAGTCCTTCTCCCAACCGAGAACAAATCCAAAATAAGAATTATTTCACTCCGATTATTGCCTGGGGGAAAGGCTTTACGACCGGGGGAATGACATCAGCTGCCACGCAGCGTGATTTAGTGGTGGCTAATACCGATATTGCACCAACCATACTGGAATTTTTCGGCTTAACTGATGATACCAAGACTATGATCGGACGGCCCATCCAGGTCGATCCTAGTTTACCGGGAGCATTAATTGAAGCTCAACAGTTGACTACCCAGGCCAGTACGGTAAACCGCCTGCGGGTACCGCTTATAAAAGGCTATGTTGTCTTTCATATAATAATAATACTTCTGGCAGTGGTGACCTTGTTCTGGATGGCTAAAATGGCTTCCCTGATCAAACCGGCCATAGTAGCACTGGCCATAGTGCCCCTGGTATATTTATTTTCAAATATGCTGCCTTTATCGGCAGATTGGATGTATATCTTGTTGGCCATTATGCTCACGCTGCTGGTGACTTTGGTACTGATGAAACTTACTCATAACAATGCCTACCAGGCATTTGTCATTATCTTAGTGCTGACAGTTATAGCATTAAATGTGGATCTGATGACTGGATCGCATCTGATTCAAAATTCGGTTCTGGGATATGATCCGATGGCAGGGGCCCGTTATTATGGCATTGGCAATGAGTATCTGGGGATACTTCTGGGCAGTTCTATTGCTCTGGCAGGATCATTTTATCAAACGTATCCTAAGCGTGGGTGGTTGCTGGTGATAGCATTGTTCTTTATTTTTCAGTCTATTATCATGGCTTCACCGCAGTTGGGAGCTCAATCCGATGGCATGATCACCGCCCCGGCGGCTTTTCTCATAACTTTACTTATGTTGGGGGAAATACGTATCCGCCCCCAGACTATCTTGTGGATTTTGGTTGGAGTGATCGTGGTTGCTGGCGGGTTTACGCTCTATGATATGACCAGACCGCTAGAACTTCAGTCTCATATTGGCAGGGCTGCCAATCAAATCTTGCTGGGAGGCTGGAGTGAAGCCGGGACTATAATAACCAGAAAGGCGGCTATGAATATTAAATTGATCGGTTCCACGATCTGGAGCTGGGTCTTTATGGTTACCTTGCTGGTTTTGGCTTTGCTGGTGTTTAGACCGGTAGGAGCTTTGCAGCAGCTGGGCCAGGACAAACCTTATATGGTTAAGGCCTGCGGTGGGATTATTACCGGGGCTCTGGTTGCCCTGGTGATAAATGATTCCGGCATAGTAGCCGCCTCTACCACCAGCATCTATCTGGTGGTGCCTTTGCTGATCTTAATGTTGCATCATGAAACTCAACGTTCCGGTACTGATCTATGATATTAATATAATTATCGGCACAAAAATAAGCTCATCTGAGCTGTCCAGATGAGCTTATTAGATTTTACTTGAAGTATTGAATTTTCATAGCTTCGCGAACTTCCTCCATAGTTGAACGAGCCACTTCTTGAGCACGCCTAGTACCCTCCCTAAGTATGTCAATCAAGACGTCCCGAGATTGATATTGCTGACGACGCTCGTGCATAGGCTCTAATAATAGATTAAGCACCTGAGCCTGCCTCTTCTTACAGGCCACACAGCCGATTTTTCCTTGGCGGCACTCTTGTTCTATGGATTCTAGTTCAGTGTTGTTAAAGACTTTATGATACTCAAATATGGTACACACTTCGGGATGTCCCGGGTCAGTCTTGTGAATTCTAGCCGGGTCAGTAACGGCATTGCGAACTTTCTGCCACACATCTTCGGGTGTGTCGGAAAGAAATATGGCGTTGTTAAGGCTCTTACTCATTTTAGCCTTGCCATCCAGACCGACTAAGCGCGAGACTTGTCCCACCAGTGCTTCCGGCTCAACCAAAACAGGTTCATAGAGATCGTTAAAACGGCGCACGATCCTGCGAGCTAGTTCCAAATGAGGGATCTGATCTTCCCCGACGGGAACAACATGGGCCTTAAAAATGGCAATATCCGCAGCTTGGCTTACCGGATAACCCAGGAAACCATACATCATGTCCTTGAAACCGTGTTGCTGGGCTTCCGACTTGATGGTCGGGTTGTGGCGCAGAACATTGACCGGAGTATACATGGAAAAGTAGGCAGCCAACTCATGAATTTCAGTAATTTTACTCTGAATGCATATGGTAGCTTGGTTCGGATCCAATCCAGCCGCCAGATAATCACTGGCAATCTGATACACACTATTTTCCAGATCCTCACCCTGCTCCCAGTGAGTGGTCAGTGCTTGGACATCAGCGATAAGAATATAGGAGTCATACTCTTCCTGAAGATTTACACGATTGACCAGGCTACCGACATAATGGCCAAGATGAAGGGCACCAGTGGGTCGATCTCCCGTCAAAACTCTTTTTTTACCCGTCATAATTTCACACTCCTTAGTCAACAAATACTTTATCACGGTTAAAGCTACAGCGCAATCGTCGGGCCAAGAAGGGTGTAATGCAAGTAGTCGGAATATTGTTTACGAATTATACTATGCTATAATAATGTATACCGTAGGAAAATCTACAATCGAGTTATAAAGAGAGGGAGTTATTTAACATGAGTGAGCTGAATGGTTTTATATGTTTTAGTATGCGCGCTGCCATGAAAAAGATTGATCGTAACCTCAGCAGTCGCTTGGAAGGCCATGGTGTAAGCATACCTCAATCTTTTATTTTATTAGTTTTGCATGAGGAAAATGGTATGACCTTAAAAGAAATAGGTAATCGTACCTTTATTGATAGTTCTTCTATGACGGTACTGGTGGATAAATTGGAAAAAGATGGTCTGGTGGGGCGGCAATTGGATTCTCAGGACAGAAGAGCTATCCGAGTTTTTATTACTCCAGCCGGTGGGCAGGTGGCAGATCAGCTCAAACAAGTAGCCTATCAATTTAATTCGGAGCTATATGATCTTTTGGGAGAAGGTAATCAAAAGGAATATATGCATGGAGTTAAAAATATCATCAATGGTTTGGAATGATTTTTAAACCTTTATTCTTTAGTTGTTGTCACGGAATATTGAGCATATGCTAGAATAGAAAAGATAATTTGAGCTGAGCTGCGGCTATTGCGCTCAGCTTCAATTATTAACGAATGTGGCGTAAATTTTATTGACATGCGCTACCAATATGCTAAAATTCTACATGTGCATTTAATCGGGTATTAAAGGAGGTTTGGGAAACCAAACAAACAACTGAAGGGAGGCGACATGATTGCAGTCTTTGGGGCGACATGTGTTGGCCGAGATTTACGGCTGTCGTTTTGAGGTGTTGAATGATATCAAGATAGTACAGGATATCATGATCAATGCCGCTTTAGAGGCTGGAGCAGAGGTTCGCGAGTTTGTCTTTCACAAGTTTAGCCCACAGGGAATCAGTGGTGTTGTTGTAATTTCCGAGTCCCACCTGGCGATTCATACCTGGCCTGAACTGGGTTATGCGGCAGTAGATGTTTTCACTTGTGGAGAAAAGGTTAACCCCTGGGATGCCTGTAATTACGTGGCAGAGAAATTTGGTTCCAATTATGTTAATGCTAACGAGGTTCAGCGGGGATTAATCCACGAACAGGAAGAACGCTTGGTGGCCAATATTTAGGAGGGATACTATTTTAGTAGACCGAAGAAGCTCTCTTATGGATAGTAATTAAACGCCTGGCATGCTACTGGCACGTAAGGCGTTTAATTATTTTCTGATATTATCTCAAAGTGATCTAGTCCATGCAGTTCTCCTAAATGTTCCTTTATATGACCTGCTTCGTCAGATGCGCAGCGTAAAGTAACCACGTAGTGATCATGTTTAAAAGAGCTACTCACGTGATTGGCGAGATTCTCTTCGTAGGCTTGATCAGAGGTAACAAGTGTGGCCTCAACTTCATAACCGCGATTGCGCAGATCAGTTAAGGCCGAGGCGGCTTGAGTTTGACTGGTTGAAAATGCCATTAAAGTAATCATGATTTTCCTTTCTTTCAGGTTTTCTTGGCGATAATTTTTTATATAATAAGACTAGGCTTGTCAGGTGCCGGCCTGATAATAGTATAATTAGCTTGAGTCAATGAAGCCGAATTTAGAATAGGTAACTATTACCTAGGCAGGATAAGTTTTGGTTTTGCCGAATAATTATTCGAAGGGACGTAATTTGTCGAGGGGGATATTGGAGCGATGGAGTATCTATTTGCCTGTGATTATCGCCACCAGCTCAATGAGGTGGAGCGATATTTTAAGGCAGGGATGGTTAAACCCTGGCCTGAAATAAACACACATATTGATCGTTTGGAAGGCGATACCACCTGGGATAATCTTAGTCTAATGACCTTGGTTATTTGTGATCATTTGAGTCTTGACCATCGCTTATCTACGGTTATGGCATATGTTTTTAAGAATCTGTATTTATCCCAATCTATTCACTGCGGAGTCAAAGATGATGCGGAAGGGCAGGAGTATAATCAAGATTTGCAGTTTGCAATTCTGATCGGTGATTATTCTTTTGGCTATATAATGCAATTACTGCTAGAAAATCAGGCTGAGCAGGTTTTGGGATCCTTGGCCGCTATGATCTGTACTATAAGTGAAGGTCTGGTACGTAAACACCAACAAGCTTGGAATCCTATCCGGGAGGTCGAGGAGATAAAAGCACCTCTATATGCAACCGCCTTTCAAACGGCTGCTCAACTGGCTGGATGTGGACAGGAAACTGCCTACCATCGTTTGGGGCATGATATAGGCATGGCAGTTGAACTTTTACATTTAGGTATAAACAAGCAAGTCGATAAGTATGTTCACAGCAGTTTCGAGATACTATCCGGCCTGAAACAGGGCAATGCCTATTATGGTGTTTTGATGAAAGCTATTAACGAATTACATGATCTGGCCTGTAGCCAAGATCAAGCAGCTGTAATATAGAACGGGCTTACACAAAAGCTTATTTGGCCGTGCTCGGTTTGGGCTTCAGGCCAGTAAGCTTTTTTATCTGATGAGGAGGACTATAAAAATGGCCTTTAAAGACCTGCATGCGTTTATCGCCCTTTTGGAAAGGGAAGGCGAGCTGGTACGAATTAAAACTGAGGTTGACGCTGAATTAGAGATAACAGAGATAGCTGATCGGGTGAGCAAGTTATACGGATCGGCTCTATTATTTGAAAACGTACGCGGTTCAAGCTTACCCGTCTTGATCAATGCCTTTGGCACTAAAAAAAGAATGGCCATGAGCCTGGGTGTCAATGAGGTGGATAAGGTCACTCAAGACATCGTAGGATTCATGGAAATAGCTGATCAGGTGCCTCAGACCCTGCTGGATAAAGTGAAGCTGTTGCCCAAGATAGCTGAGGTGGCCGCTTTTATTCCCCGCACGGTACGCCAGGGTTCTTGTCAGGAACTGATTGAAAAGGATCCTTCCCTGGATGAACTACCTATACTCAAATGCTGGCCTGAGGATGCCGGCCGTTTTATTACTTTGCCGCAGGTATATACTCGTGATCCGGCCACCGGTAAACGCAATGTTGGTATGTATCGTATGCAGGTTTACGATGGGAAAACTACCGGTATGCACTGGCATACCCATCACGATGGTGCTGAGATTTACCGTGCTAACTCTCAACTGGGCAAGCCGACTGAAGTGGCAGTAGCCCTGGGGGGAGATCCGGCCATTACCTATGCTGCGACTGCTCCTTTGCCTAAAGGCATTGATGAATTGCTTTTTGCCGGTTTCTTACGCAAAAAACCGGTTGAATTGGTAAAGTGCAAAACCATTGATCTGGAAGTACCGGCAGATGCCGACATTATTTTAGAAGGCTATGTTGATCCCGAGGAGCGCCGCTTAGAAGGTCCTTTTGGAGATCATACTGGGTATTACTCTTTGGCGGGCGAGTATCCGGTTTTTCATTTGACTGCTATAACACGCAAAAAGAATGCTATTTATCCCACTACCATTGTGGGTCGTCCTCCGCAGGAGGATTGCTATATGGCATGGGCTACCGAGCGAATCTTCCTGCCCTTATTGAAATTCCAACTGCCAGAATTGGTCGATATGCACCTGCCCATGGAAGGAGTATTTCATAACTGTGTGCTGGTAAGCATTCGTAAGTCGTATCCCGGTCATGCTCAGAAAATTATGAGTTCACTCTGGGGAACGGGACAGATGATGTTTGCCAAGTTTATCGTGGTAGTGGATGAAGATGTTGATGTACAGAATGTCTCGGAAGTTTTATGGAAAGTCTTTAACAATGTAGACCCGCGCCGAGATACCATGATTGTTGATGGGCCGTTGGATGTTTTGGATCATTCGGCTCCTCGGGCCTTAGTGGGCTCGAAAATGGGTTTTGACGCCACCCGCAAATGGGTCAGTGAAGGGCACCCCCGGGAGTGGCCTAAGGACATAAAAATGTCCGCTGATATAGTGGAATTGGTGAATCGGAAGTGGAGTGAATACGGTATTGAGTAAACTGAAGGACTATTTGGCCATGTTGGATTTTGGCCATACTCTTTTTGGTTTGCCGTTTGCGTATCTGGGAGCTTTTCTGGCCCAAAATGGTACGGTTACCCTACACCAGTTTATTTGGATCACAGTGGCCATGATCGGTGCCCGTACGGCTGCCTTGAGCTTAAACCGGATAATAGATATGCCTTATGACGGGGCCAATCCCCGCACCGTTGGGTGGGTCATGCCCTCTGGTCGCTTGAGACCTGGCCGGGTATGGATAGGAGTATTCTTCTTTTTGGCATTGTTGTTCCTGGCCGCTGCTCAATTAAACCCGCTCTGTTTGAAACTGTCTCCACTGGCGGTGGTGGTGTTGTGGGGCTATTCATATACTAAGCGATTTACCTGGTGGTGCCATCTCTTTTTAGGTATGGCGATCGGCATAGGGCCGATTGGGGCCTGGTTTGCAGTCACAGGTACTTTTGACTGGCAGCCCTTTCTAATAGGCGCAGCGGTAGCATTTTGGATAGCCGGGTTTGACACCATGTATGCTTGCCAGGATATTGAGTTTGATCGCGAGGCGGGTTTATTCTCCATACCGGCCCGCTTTGGTGAAAAAGGAGCCTTGACATTTTCCGCCCTATTTCATTTATTGACGGTTATCTTCTTGATTCTTACCGGTATGGTGCTGGAATTGGGCGGCTGGTATTACGGAGGAGTGACCCTGGCAGCGATGGTACTGATATATGAACATAGACTAGTTCGACCAGGAGACTTATCCCGGGTAAACCAGGCGTCTTTTCAATTCAACCGCTATGTTGGTTTAGTGATATTGGCTGCTACCTTAATAGACATCCATTACTAACTCGGGTTGAAATTACCAGCCAAGAAAGGAATGCTGCTAGTGGCTAGATATATTGTCGGTATAACCGGTGCCAGTGGGGTAGTTTATGGATTACGACTGGTGGATTTTTTACTTAATCAAAACTACGAAGTTCACCTAGTCGTAACGGATCCCGCCCGTATTGTTATCGCCCAGGAAATGAAATGGGATATGGAGGGAGATTGGAAGTCAGCCCTTCAGAACCATTTGCCCACTGGCAATCTTATCGTTTATGATAACTCTTACATTGCTGCTCCCATAGCCAGCGGTTCTTTTCGTGTAGATGGGATGCTGGTTATTCCCTGCACCATGGCAAGTATAGCTGCTTTTGCCAACGGCTCGGCTCGTAGCTTATTAGAAAGATCGGCTGATGTAATGCTCAAGGAGAAGAAACCTTTAATAGTGGTTCCCAGGGAAACCCCCTTGAGCTCTATTCATCTACGCAACCTGCTGTCTTTGGCAGAGGCGGGAGCCCATATTGTTCCAGCTATGCCGGCTTTCTATGCCGATCCTGTAACTATCGAGGATTTAGTCGATTTCCTGGTGGGGAAAGTTCTTGACGCCACAGGCATAGAACATGATCTTTTCAAGCGTTACGGTGAGCTGTAGTTGATAGTAGTATAACCTGGGAAAACTTTAATATTGTGTAGGATTCCTAAATAAGGGGAGAAATATGGCGGGGTTCGATTTATTTAAGTTAGTACGTAATGAGATGGAGTTGGTAGAGGTACAACTCTACGAAAAGGTGAAGACGCCCGAACTGATTCTGGGTGAAGCGTCGACCCACCTGATTAAGGCGGGAGGTAAGCGCATACGTCCTGGCTTTGCCCTGTTGGCAGCTCGGATGTATAGAGATGATCTTAGCTACGTTATTCCTCTGGCTACGGCTTTGGAACTGGTTCACATGGCGACCCTGGTTCATGATGATGTTATTGATAATTCGGCAGTTCGCCGGGGAACTGGAACAGTGAAATATCAGTGGGGTAACCGCATATCAATATATGCAGGCAATTTTGTCTTTGCCCGTGCTCTGGCCCTTATTGCTACCTATGACCGCAGCGATGTTCTGGAATTGATAGCTGATGCCAGCATGAAGATTTGTCAGGGGGAAATCGTGCAGATGCTCAGTTGTTTCAATGTGAACCTGGGATTAAAGAACTACCTGCGGCGCATAGAACGTAAAACTGCTTTGCTGATATCGCTAAGCTGCCAGTTGGGAGCTATGCTGTCAACCTCTGATAACCGGCAAATTGAAGCCTTAAAAAAATACGGATACGATTTGGGTTTGGCTTTTCAGATCACCGATGACATCCTGGACTTTGTTGCCGATGAAGCCACCCTGGGTAAACCTATTGGCAGTGATATACGTCAGGGTGTTATTACTTTACCTGCTTTGTATGCCTTGTATAATGACGAACAGAGAGTGGAGTTAGCGCGACTATTATCGTCTCCGCAGGAGTGTCAGGAAAACACACAGCATATCATCGACATGGTGTGTGAATCTGACGGCATTGAATATGCTTATGCGGTCAGTCAGCATTATGCTAACCGATCTAGACATCATTTAAGATTACTACCAGATACACCAGTCAAAGAAACACTGCTAGAACTGGCTGATTTTATACTGGCAAGAGATTATTAGTCAGGGGGTAGATCCGGTGTCACTAAGAGATATGACGGAAGAACAAAGACAAACGATTATTGAGCATCTGGAAGAATTGCGCCGGTCGTTGGTAATAAGTGTAGCCGCCATTATCATCGCGGCAGTAGGTTCCTTTTATTTCAGTGAACAGATTTTATCCATTATTATTTCACCCCTGAAGGCACTAAATGAAAGCTTAATTGTAACCGGTGTCACCGAAGCTTTTTTCGTTAAACTCAAACTTTCGTTTCTGGCAGGTTTTATTATTGCCTTTCCTGTGGTGATATGGGCCGTCTGGCGGTTTGTAAAACCGGCTTTGTATCCCAATGAAAGAAAGTACATTTACTGGTTATTCCCTATCGCTATTATCCTGTTCACAGTTGGGATCCTTTTCGCCTATTTTGGCATCCTGCGTTTGGTATTGAATTTCTTCATAATAATTGCTGGCAGTAACCTGGAAACTATGTTCAAGGTCGACCAGTATGTTTCTTTTGTAATGGCGTTTACTATTCCTTTTGGCTTAGTATTCGAACTCCCGGTAGTGGTCTTCTTCCTGTCTAAACTAGGCATTATCAAT
>CAZTZX010000016.1:25566-33367 GCA_964618175.1 uncultured Syntrophomonas sp.
ATTGGTAATTTCGGCCCCTGGGAACTTGGAATAGTATTGGTCATTATCTTAATTATTGTTGGTCCGGGAAAGTTGCCCAAGGTTGGGCAGTCTCTGGGTAAAGCTATCCAGAATTTCCGCAAGGCAAAAGAAGACGATTTTGACGAGTTAGATGAAAAGAAATAGTAAAGAGGTCTGATGCAGGCCTTTTTTTAACAGGTGGAGGACGGGTTGTGGCTAGTTTATTTCCAATATTTCTTGCTATGGATGCCCAACGCTGTGTGGTGATTGGAGGTGGGCAAGTAGCGGAACGGAAAGTGGAGAATCTGCTGGAGTATTCTGTGGAAATAAATGTAATTAGCCCAGAAGCGACTCCCCGGTTGCAGAGTTGGGCAGAAAACCATCAGGTGAACTGGATGGCCAGAGAATTTCAACCAACGGATATTCAGGGAGCTTTTTTAGTTTTTGCAGCCACCGATGATCAGATGATAAATCGTGAAGTGGCTGGTCTGTGTCAAGAAAACGGAATTTTAGTCAATGCTGTTGATGACCCAGTCTATTGTGATTTCTATATCCCCTCTACTATACGGCGTAATTCTCTGGTTCTGGCCATATCAACCGAAGGCAAGAGCCCGGCTTATGCCAAGAGAATGCGCCGGCAGTTGGAAAAGGATATAACGGCAATGCATGGCGAATTTGTTGAATTATTAGGAGAACAAAGAGAAATAGTTAAGCAAGCTGTTCCAGACATAAGGGCCAGACAGGCTATTTTCGAAGCTCTAGCTAGTCTGGATATTCTGGATTTGATAGCTGAGGGAAAAGACGAACAGATAAGGGAGCGGATTGAAGAATGTATGTCCTTGTGGCGGGAGTAAACCACAGGACGGCTCCGGTAGAGATTAGAGAAAAATTTTCTATATCCGGATCTGCCTTGCAGGATGCCTATGCCTCATTGAGTAGCTACAAAACTATTGAGGGCTCAATAATCCTGCAAACTTGCAATCGAACCGAAGTTTATACAACCACCAGGAATATTGAAGCAGGCACTAAAGAACTGGAAAATTTCTTAAGACAGTTTTCAGGATTGGGATACCACGAGTTAAAAAGCTATTTGTACCAACCCAATTGTTATGATGCCATCAATCATCTGTTTAGGGTATCTGCTGGTCTTGACTCTATGATTTTGGGCGAAAATCAGATTCTGGGTCAGGTTAAGGAGGCCTACCTGGAGGCTATTGAAACCGGAGCATCAGATGGGGTCTTAAATGCTCTTTTTCAGAAGGCCATATATGTAGGTAAAAGGGTACGCACGGAAACTGATCTTGATAAATATCCTGTTTCCATCAGTGCGGCGGCCGTTGAATTAGCCCGGCGCAGTTTGGGGGACTTACAGAATAAAACGGTCATGGTGGTTGGGGCTGGGGAAATGAGTGAACTGACCACTCGCTACCTCATGAAGAATGGGGTTCGATCTGTTATAGTGTCCAACCGTTCTTATGATAAAGCACTTCAACTGGCTGAATCGCTGCAAGGTCGGGCAATTCGCCTTACTGAGTTGCCTAATATGTTGCCTCAAACTGACATCGTAATATCCTGCACATCAGCTACCCATTATATAATAAATACTAATAACTGCGGCGACAGTCTGCGCAAACGCCAGGGTCAGCCAATTATTATGATCGATATTGCGGTTCCGCGTGATATTGACCCTGCTTTAAGAGATATTGCCGGGGTTCATTTGTATGATATTGATGATTTACAGGGTGTAGTCGATGCTGATTACTTGGAAAGGCAGCGGGCCTCGCGCGCTGCTCAAAAAATTATTGACGAAGAACTGGATAAATTTAATCAATGGTTGGCTACCCTGTATGTTGTCCCGGTAATTTCAGCTCTAAAATCTCAGGCTGAGGCTATTAAAACACACGAACTGCAAAAGGCCCTCAACCGTATGGGCGCAGTTTCCGAGCATCAGCAAAAAGTACTGGGTTCTATGGCTAATTCCATTGTTAATCAACTCCTGCACCATCCAGTAGTGACTTTAAAGGAAATGGCCGTAAGTAATGAAGGACACATCTATGCAGAAGCTCTTAAGAAATTGTTTGATTTGCAGGTTGATTATGAGGAGACATTGACTGATGAAGCGATTGAGACTGGGAACCAGAGGTAGTAAATTAGCTCAATGGCAGGCCCAAGCTGTAGCTCAGCGCCTGAGAGACAACTATCCTGATTTGCAGGTTGAAATAGTAATTGTAAAGACGGTAGGAGACAAAATCCTGGATGTAGCCCTTTCGCGCATCGGCGATAAGGGCTTGTTTACTACCGAACTTGAAAAAGCCTTAATTGATGGTGATATAGATATCGCTGTACACAGTTTAAAGGATCTGCCTTCCCAACTGGAAGAAGGATTGAAACTGGCGGCGGTGCTTGAGCGGGAACATCCTGGGGATGTATTGATCAGCAGGGCGGGATTGAAGTACCGTGAGCTCCCTGAAGGCAGCGTTTTAGGCACATCCAGCTTGCGAAGGACCGCCCAGATCAAAGCCATACGTCCCGATCTTCAGGTAGTCGATATAAGAGGTAATGTAGAGACTCGTATAAAGAAGATGGAAGAACAACAGCTGGATGGAATTATTCTGGCTTATGCTGGGGTAAAACGATTGGGCTTGGAACAATGGATAACTGATCCGCTGACCTTTGAAGTTATGCTGCCAGCTACTGGACAGGGTATTATTGCCATCGAGACCCGGGATCCTGATGCGCAGATCAGTGGCCTACTAGAAGCTATTAACCATAAAGAAACATATATCGAAATGCAGGCTGAGCGTGCTTTTTTAAACAGGCTGGAGGGAGGGTGCCAGGTTCCTATTGGGTCGCTGGCTAAATCCAGTGGCAACAGTCTCGAACTGCAGGGCTTAGTAGCGTCATTAGATGGAACAAAGATTATCCGTGATTCCGTAACAGCATCCGACCCAGACCCGGTACAACTCGGACTGGAACTGGCTGAACGGATGCTGGCCGCCGGGGCGGAAGATATTCTTAACTCCATTAGAAACATGGGGGATTAACCAATGCAAAACAAAGGCATGGTTTACCTAATTGGTGCCGGGCCGGGAGATCCTGGTCTCCTTACTCTTAAGGGGCTGCGCATCCTGCAAAAGGCGGATGTTGTCATATACGACCGTCTAGTGGGCGGAGCGCTGCTTAATATGGCCCGCAGTGATGCAGAAATGATTTATGTAGGCAAAGCATCCGGCCACCATGCTCTTCCCCAGGAGGAAATCAATCAACTTCTGGTAGAAAAGGCCGGCCAGGGCTTGCTCGTGGCGCGCCTAAAAGGGGGAGACCCCTTTTTATATGGGCGGGGTGGGGAAGAGGCTCAGTTTGTACGCCAACACGGCTTGGAATTTGAGATAGTACCGGGTGTGACCTCGGCCATTGCCGTACCTGCTTATGCCGGCATACCCGTAACCCATCGTGACGACACATCCAGTTTTGCTGTTATTACCGGTCATGAAAAACCAGGCAAAAAGGACAGCTCTATTCACTGGGAACATATTGCCACTGGTATTGGCACTCTGGTTTTTCTAATGGGCGTAGAGAACCTACCCTTTATCTGCGAGAATTTAATAAGCCATGGTCGTGACCCGCAAACTCCAATCGCTTTAATTCGCTGGGGCACTCGTCCAGAGCAGGAGGTCTTAACGGGTACTCTTGATACCATTGTAGAACTGGTGCAACAAAATGCTTTTAAGCCTCCGGCAGTCATTGTGGTCGGTGAAGTAGTCAAACTGCGAGAGGAATTGAGCTGGATCGAAAGTAAGCCTTTGTGGGGTAAAAGAGTAGTGGTAACTCGTTCCCGAGCTCAGGCCAGCCAATTGGTCGATACCATCTTGGACTTGGGGGGAGAAGCTATTGAATTTCCTTCCATTGAAATAAAAAAAGAGACTAATCTCAGCGGCCTACACAATGCTATGAGTCATTTGCAAAGCTATGATTGGCTGGTTTTTACCAGTGTTAATGCGGTGGATATCTTTTTTGAAGAACTGATGGCTTGCGGGTGTGATATCCGCGAATTAAAAGGAATAAAGCTGGCAGCTATTGGCCCGGCTACCCAGGAACAGCTCACCCGCAGGGGACTAAAAGTGGAGGTAGTGCCTGAAGAATATCGGGCAGAAGGGATTATCAAGTCTTTGCTCGCCATGAGTAAACCGGGACAGTGGGTGCTTCTTCCGCGGGCTCGCGGGGCCCGAACCATTTTGCCCGATGAACTGAAACAAGCTGGACTACATGTAAATGAAGTTTTTCTCTATGAAGCCGTTACTGCTATTTCGGTAAGTCCGGAGACCATAGATGAAATTAAAAATGGTAATATGGATTACTTAACTTTTACCAGCTCCTCAACTGTGCATAACTTTGTTAAAATCATTGGCAAAGAGAATGTTTTCCGTATCAACCAGAACAGTAAAGTAGCCTGTATAGGCCCGATAACGGCTGAGACCGCAAGAGAATATGGTTTTACGGTAGATATAAGTGCCCAACAATTTACTATACAAGGTCTGATTGATGCCATAATAGAGGAGATCAGAGCCAACAGGGAGGAAAGACAGTTATGATAGGATGCACTAAGTTATTGTGTGGTACAGCCACAGTTTCTGAGGTTATCAAGCATAGTTCGGTGGAAGGACAAGTCCCGCCTGAATTATTACAGTTTTCCAACCAAAATCGGCCTCTGGTAGTTTGGAATATGACTAATCGCTGCAATCTGCGCTGCCGTCATTGCTATATCAATGCGGAAGACCGCCACTACCAGGACGAACTGAGTACCGACGAGGCCAAAGTCTTTATCAAAGATCTAGCTGATATGAAGGTGCCCGTTCTGCTATTCTCGGGCGGGGAACCACTGATTCGTAAAGACATATTTGAACTGGGGAGAATGGCGGCTGATTTGGGGTTGCGGCCGGTCATTTCCAGCAATGGTACCTTGATCGACCGTGACATCGCCCGTCAGATCAAAGCAGCCGGCTTTCAGTATGTGGGAATAAGTATTGACGGAAAACCTTCTACTCATGATGATTTCCGCAATATGTCCGGGGCCTTTGAGGCGGCCTTAAAAGGCATACATGCCTGTCTGAGTGAAGGCGTAAAAACGGGCATAAGGTTTACGGTCAATCGCTATAACCAGGCAGATTTACCGGACATTCTCGACATCGTAGAAAGGGAAGGCATTCCTCGTTTCTGTATGTATCATTTGGTTTATGCGGGCAGAGGAGAGGAAATGGCCGATATGGATATTAACCCAGAAGAAACCCGAAAAGTCCTGGATCTTTTAAGCCATCGCACCCTTGAACTGCATCAACGTGGAGTGGAAGTAGAGATAATGACCACTGATAATCATGCAGATGGCATTTATCTATTAAATCGTATTCGCCAGGAGCAGCCGGAACGGGTCGAAGAAATAGTCACTTTGCTGGAGATGCATGGGGGCTGTTCAGCTGGCACCAAATTTGCGAATGTTGACCCCCGCGGGAATGTTCATCCCTGTCAATTCTGGCAGGATTATGTGGTTGGCAACGTGCGGGAAAGACCGTTTTCGGAAATATGGACATCTGATGATGAACTAATGGTTCTGCTACGGGAAAAAGATAAGCATGTCAAAGGCCGCTGTGGTGATTGTTCTTATAAATCCTTGTGCTCAGGATGCCGTATCCGCGCTCGGGCCGTTTATGGTGATCTGTGGGCGGAAGACCCGGCCTGCTATTTGCGGGATGAAGAACTGACCAGATAAGGGGGATTATCAATGTCCTTTCCGGAGCAACGTCTAAGGCGGCTCAGGTCAACGCCGGTTTTGAGAAATATGGTGCGGGAAACCATCTTAACCAGCTATGATTTTATATATCCGCTGTTTGTGGTTTGGGGACAGAATAAAAAGTTTCCCATTTCATCCATGCCGGGAGTATTTCAATACTCGGTAGATCAGTTGTACCAGCCTATTGAGCAAGTGGTGGAACTGGGAATACCGGCGGTACTATTGTTTGGCATTCCTGAATATAAAGACTCACTGGGAACCAGTGGTTGGCAAGATGACGGTGTAGTTCAGCAAGCCATTAAAGAGATCAAAAAAATAAGCCCGGAGACTATTGTTATAACTGATGTATGTATGTGTGAGTACACTGACCACGGCCATTGCGGAGCACTAGATCAAAGTGGGAGGGTATTAAATGATGCCACTCTGGATCTATTAGCCCGGGAAGCGCTGTCACATGCTAAGGCCGGATGTGATATAGTGGCACCTTCTGATATGATGGATGGCCGAGTAGGAGCCCTACGACAGGTATTGGATGAGCAGGGTTTTTCCAATTTGCCCATTATGGCTTATGCTGCTAAGTATTCCTCGGCATTATATGGGCCATTTCGTGATGCGGCTGAATCGGCTCCCCAGTTCGGAGATCGCAAGACATATCAAATGGATGGAGCTAACCGCCTGGAGTCCTTAAGAGAAGTGGCTTTAGATATTGAAGAAGGAGCCGACATTGTTATGGTGAAACCGGCTCTGGCTTATCTTGATATTATTCGGGAAGTAAAAGATACCTTCCAATATCCCACGGCTGCCTATCATGTAAGCGGTGAGTATGCCATGCTTAAAGCAGCGGCCGCCAATGGTTGGTTAGATGAAGAAAAAGCTACTCTGGAGATTTTGACCAGCATCAAGCGGGCTGGTGCGGACATGATAATTACTTATGCTGCCCTGGACGCAGTACGCTGGTTAAAAGGTTAGTTGTGAGGGAGGTGTGAGCCAGGCTGTGGTCTGGCTTGAATAATATGCTGGTATCTTGGAACACCACCAACCAATGTAATATGTTCTGTGATCATTGTTATCGGGATGCCGGGGCTCGTTTGGATGAAGAACTGACTACTGATCAAGCCCGCGACTTGATTGACGGGATGGTTCGAGCCGGGTTCAAAATTATGATATTCAGTGGCGGTGAGCCTCTGATGCGAGCCGATATATATGAATTGGCCCGCTATGCTACCCAAAAAGGTCTGCGGGTGGTACTGGGAACCAATGGTACATTGATTACAAAAGAAGTAGCTCAAAACCTTAAAAAGGCAGGCTTTATGGCAGCAGGGGTCAGCCTGGATAGTCTAGATCCAGAAAAAAATGACCGCTTTCGCAAAATGGAGCACGCTTATGACCTGGCTCTTCAGGGAATGCACAACCTGAAAAAGGCCCAACTGCCCTTTCAGATCCATACTACTGTGATGGACTGGAATGTTGATGAGTTGGAAAGTATCACTGACTATGCTGTAGAAATTGGAGCCATGGCACATCATGTATTCTTTTTAGTTCCTACTGGCCGGGGCGTAAACATTGAGGAGGAAGCTCTGCGGGTGGCTGCTTATGAAAGAACCATCGCCCGTTTAATGGAAAAACAAAAATCTTCACCTATTGAGATTAAGCCAACCTGTGCACCTCAGTTTATTAGGGTAGCTGATAAGAAGGGCATACCTCTGCGATTCACCAAAGGATGCCTGGCAGGCATAAGCTATTGCATTATCAGCCCCTTGGGCGATGTTCAACCGTGTGCATACCTGGATATTCCATTGGGAAATGTAAAAGAGACGCCTTTTGACGAAATTTGGGAAAACAGTTCGGTATTGAAAACCTTGCGAACTATGGAATATGAAGGAAAATGTGGCGCCTGTGATTATCGGGAAAGCTGCGGGGGATGCCGGGCAAGAGCTTATTATTACAGTGGTGGTAATATAATGGCCGAAGATGACTGGTGCCTGTATCAGCCGCCGGGGTGGAAGAAATGATAGC
>CAZTZX010000017.1:0-14913 GCA_964618175.1 uncultured Syntrophomonas sp.
TTTACTCCGTCACCCACCATGGCGGTTCGACCGTATTCCTGCTGCAGCTGTTGCAGGATACGCACCTTATCTTCGGGGAGCAATTCCGCATAATGAGCATCCAAATTTAGCCTTCGGCTGATGGCTGCTGCCGCTCGCTGATTATCGCCGGTGAGCATGACTACTTTTTCAACACCGGTAGCTTTGAGTTTTTGTATCAACTGTATAGCATCTTTACGAATGGTGTCGGCAATGGATATCACACCCAGAATACTCTCATCATCGGCAACGATGATCACGGTTTGCCCTTCGCTTTCTTCCGAAGCAATATATTCTTCAGTGTCGTTGGGGATTGGCAACCCATGCTCACTGATCAGCCTGCGATTGCCCACTATGGTCATCTGGCTGTCAACTACAGCTTTCAAGCCCTGACCGGGAATGATTTCTGCTGTCTCGGGATGAGTAAGGTCGTTGATCCCTCTTGCTTGGGTAGCCTCCACGATTGCCCTGGCCAAGGGATGCTCTGAATACATTTCCGCACTGGCAGTCAGCCTCAGCAGCTTGTTTTCATCGATCTGGGGGGCAAAGACCCGAGTGACTTTGGGTTTTCCTTCGGTCAATGTACCGGTTTTATCAAAAGCTATTACCTTGACGGTGCCAATATTTTCAATGACTTCTCCGCCTTTGATCAAGACTCCATGCTGAGCGCCATTACCGATACCGGCCACAATAGATACCGGTGTAGCGATGACTAAAGCTCCGGGACAGGCTATCACCAACAGAGTAAGTGACAGCGGGATATCTCTGGTTATAAAATAGACCACTACCGCCAATACCATGATGGCGGGGGTATAATAAGCGGCAAACACTTCCAAAAACTTCTGGGTGCGGGCCTTTTTGTCCTGAGCCTCCTCTACCATTTCCAGGATCCTAGCAAAGGTAGTGTCTTCTCCAACTTTATCGGCTTTGATCTTTAAGTATCCAGATTCTATTACTGTTCCAGAGAATACGGTTTCGCCGGATTCTCTGTTAACTGGCATGGATTCCCCGGTAATGGGAGCCTGGTTGATGTAGGCATTCCCTTCGGCAACCGTGCCGTCCACCGGTATTTTTTCGCCGGGACGCACGATCACCAGGTCCCCGATTACCACTTCATCAGGTGACAGCTCAACTTCTTCACCGTACCGCAGCACTCGGGCGGTATCGGGAGCTAATTCCAATAATGATTTGATAGCTGAGCGGGTCTTTTCCAAAGCCCGGGATTCCAGATAATTACCCAGCATAAAGAGGAAAGTGACTGCGGCAGCCTCCCAGTATTCCCCAATAAAAATAGCGCCAACTACTGCCAGGGTAACCAGGGCATCTATACCGATAATCCGATAACGAAGCGCCTGAATGGCATTTACGGCAATAGGATAACCCGCTACAAAAGCTGCCGCCAGCATCATCAGGTCGGATAAGCTAAGGGAGAAGCTAGTCGTGATATGCCAGCGAATATTTACGTTATATAAGGCGAGAGCAACTATAATGAGTGCTCCCGCTAATAGAACTCGCTGAGCTTTGCTGTCCTTTATCATATCCCCGTCTCCCTTTTTAACCTATTTTTCTCCCAGTACGCCAAAGCCTAACCTCTCAATGGTTTTTCTAATATCTTTGCCATCTTTGAGGCTGTCTTCAAAATTAACTTTTACCTTACTGGCATTAAACAAAACTTCCACATTTTTAACGCCGTCCATATTTTTGACCGCTGTCTCGATCTTTCTTACGCAAGTCGGGCAAGTCAAAGTTTCCAGTTGATAAGTTTTGCTGGCCATTATACATACCTCCTGTTAGTTCTTATTAATTGATCTAATGTAATTATAGGATGCCCCGAAAAAAAAACCTTGATCTAGGTCAAGGTATAAAAAATTATCTGTTCCTTTCAGGTTGTCATTTAGAATCTGCTTGAGCTGCAGTTTGAACAAACGCTTACGTAGTTGATGTATTTCGCCTGGGTCAATCTGCTCGTTTTCATTCGTCTTTGAATTTGCCGCTCTGTCTTCTTATGTTCTGTATATCCGAACTTGCATCTTTTTTGATCATAGCTCCTCCTGATATTCACGCTATGATAAACCGGTTAGTCTTGATATCTCCCTGGTAAGTTATCAAAGCAATAACAATAGATGTCATTATGGTCTTCTCATTTTTCCGGTCGCCAAATCGCTGCCCTACACTTAGAATATAGTTAATGGCAAAAGGCTATTGCTTGAACCGGTTGTCCCAAAAGAAAGGGGAAATCGATATATCTAGGGAACATATTTTTGAGGCTTTAGAGGAAACCCGCAAAAAGATAGAGGGGTTAAAGGGATTTCATATTCCAGTAGTGTTAAATACTATAGAAGAATACGAAAAAGCTGAAGTCGATGGCCATTTTATTGAACAGCAAAAACTTCAGCTGCAAAAGCTCTATGATATGATTGAAGACTTGGAGCATCGAGCTCAGCGATTGATTCAACGGCTTTAGCTTGTTATACGCCCTACAACTGTTGGCTTTTTGCAATAAATAGAGGGAGCGACGGCAAGCGTTAATCCCTTTATTGTTTAGATCGTTTAATGGGTAAAATCCAGTATTTTTACTTTAGATCCAAGCTTTTTTGCAATAGCTGTCTCTAACATCTCCCCATGGGGACAGGGAAAGCTGATGGGGTTGCCTCTGGTAATGCAGGAGGCCAGAGCGATGGTGTCCGCCCCCCTTTTAACCAGTTCTACTGCTCTGCTAACCGCTTTCTTGCCAGGACATCCGCCGCAGGATACAAAACCGATAAGTTCTATTTCCCCTGCCTCATCGGCAAAGGCTCCCTTTTTGTCTCGTATGTACTTGAAATCGGTGGTTCCTGGACAAATATCCTCCGTCTGCATGCATCTTATAATGCCAACTTTCATTTATAAACCTCCTAGGCAGCAAAAACAGGTATTGCTTAATCTATTTCCAAAAACCCAATACTCTTTTGCGGTAATAACTGCTGTACAAAACTGCTACTGGATTGTGCCCCAGCACACGATCTTTAACAATTATCGTAGTTACCGGCGCTTCAGAATGCTTGCTAAAAAGTATATCATGACCCACACACAAACCACAGATGATATTCATGTCGGTCTGCTTTTGGTTGAGGAATAAAGCTTGCCCGATTGGATTGCACATGACTTCATCACTGTCAGCGTTTATTTGTTCCAAACCTAGATTAGTTTTTAGTAACCCGCCATTTTTACAGATGACCACATGTACTTCAAAATCTCTTTTTAGATACTGAGCAATCTGCTGTGCCTCTTCTATTAACCCAATGCAGGCGGCTATCCCAAGTTTGGTATATCCCATTTCTTTGGCAAAAAGGCGAGTTTCTTCAAGACGGGTAGCTTGCTGGTAATAGTTTGCTTCTACCCTAGCAGCAGCTTGACTTATTTTTAGATTGTCAGGTTCCTGGTATTTGTCTATAATTCCCTCATTTAGATCGGGAAAACAATCCCGCCCTTTACGACAGCGCTGTTTAAGACATATAGAACAATCCCGAACACTGGCAGGTCTTTCTTCTCTTGAGGATCCCTCCATATTACATAACTCGCCCCTTTTTCTTTTCATTACAAGATTTATGAATAGTAATGCTGAGACCAGGCGGAAGCAAGATTGCCTCACTTCCGCCTGATGTTTTATTAATTACCTTGCTTTCCAGTAGGGTTACCTGTTACGCGTCCGCTGCCATTTCCGGTACCACCGCGGCTGTTGCCAAGAACACTTCGATTGCCTTGTCTTCTGCCAAGTATACCGCTTTTATTACTGCGGCCTGTGCCACAGTTTCCTCCATTCCGTCCTGACCTGGGCCCTTGGCCCATAGGACCGGTTCCATCTCTGTTAGGCATTTTGGAACCCCCTTTCCCTTAAAGCATATTCAATCTGTATATTGAACATATGCCCATATCATATTTTTATGATATGCTTCTGGCAGCTGGCTGTCAATTCTTTCTTTAGATACGCAACCCTGAAATTAAAAAGGATAGTGCACTTTTTTTGCACACTATCCCTACCGCTGTTTGCAGTTAAATCAATTATTCATATCGATGACGTACTAAACCAGTTGCCTTAGCAAATTCCAATATCGGAATAGGAACTAATGCCAGCGCCAACGCTATCAAATACATTTCATTGGTTAGAATCGTTAACCCAAAGGCTGCTGTAATCGGTGGGATAAAAACAACCAGAGCCATCAAGACCAGAGAAACCAAGACAGCTCCATTAAGGTACTTGTTGGAGAGTACCCCGATATTAAACAGGGAATGATCAGAGCGCATATTAAAAGAATGAACTATCTGCGAAACTGCCAGTACAATAAACGCCATGGTACGTCCGGATGCTATGTCACCAGTGCTCTTCCAGGCAATCATGAAACCGGTCAAGGTCAAAATGGCAAACATGACCCCCAGCAGAATAATTCTTAAACCAAATCCATAGGCGAAAATACCTTCCTCTTTAGGTTTGGGTTTACGCTTCATAACATCCTTTTCAACAGGCTCCATGCCTAGAGCAATAGCCGGAAGACTGTCGGTGACCAGGTTGATCCATAGCAGATGAACGGCTAGCAAAGGGGATGTCCGCCAGACCAGCATAGCTGTGAAGACCGTAAGCACTTCACCGATGTTAGTCCCTAATAAGAAGCCCACCGTTTTCTTGATATTGTCATAAATGCCCCGGCCTTCTTTTACGGCATCGACAATAGTAGCAAAATTATCATCAGTAAGTATCATATCGGAAGCGCCTTTGGCCACATCGGTACCGGTGATCCCCATGGCACATCCTATATCAGCAGCTTTCAAGGCCGGTGCATCATTGACGCCATCACCGGTCATGGATACTATGGCTCCTTGTCGTTGCCAGGCGCGGACAATGCGTATCTTATCTTCCGGAGAAACCCGCGCATATACGGATATATGACCCACCCGTTCATTTAGCTCGGCTTCAGACATAGCTGCCAATTCAGTACCATTGATAGCATCGTCTCCCTCAACTAAAATGCCCAGGTCTTTGGCAATAGCTGAAGCGGTCACCACATGGTCACCGGTTATCATAACTGGTTTGATACCAGCTTCACGGCAAATAGCTACCGCATCGCGAGCTTCAGGACGGGGCGGATCGATCATGCCAACTAGGCCCATGAAGGTTAGACCGTTTTCCAATTCTTCACTGGTGGGTTGGCTGGGCACTTCATCTATTTCCTTATAGGCTACCGCCAGGATGCGTAAGGCTTGACGACTTAACTCATCTGTATATTGCCGGCCAGCCTCCAGATCACCATTTACACATCTATCGGCCAACACATCAAAGGCACCCTTGACGATCACTACATTTTTGCCGTCGATGCTATTGACAGTGCTCATCAGCTTGCGGTCGGAATCAAAGGGGAGTTCGGCCAAGCGAGGATATAAGCGGTTCAGTTCTTCTTTAGGCATGCCGTTTTTATGAGCAGCCAGAACTATAGAAGTTTCCGTGGGGTCGCCAATGTGGCAAACTTGTCCGTCTTCAAAATCTATGGCACCATCGGAACACAAGGTCGCATACTGAAGCAGTTTTCTGATAGCATCTGAATTTTGGTCGGTTATGTCTTCCAGAACATCATTGTCAGCCACCAAGGCTTTCACTAAAGTCATTTGGTTTTGGGTGAGGGTGCCGGTTTTATCCGAACAGATAACCGAAGCACTTCCCAGCGTTTCCACAGCGGGCAGCTTCCTGATAATAGCGTTCTTACGAACCATGCGCTGTACCCCAATGGCCAGCACAATGGTCACAATGGCGGGCAAACCTTCGGGAATAGCAGATACGGCTAACGCTACGGCAATCATAAAGATTTCCATAACTTCCATACCATATAGTAATCCGATCACGAAAATGACCGCACATATCCCTATGGCCATAAATCCGATGTATTTGCCTAGAACGGCTAGTTTGTGTTGCAGGGGGGTCTGGTTATCGCCTTCAGCATCTAACAGATCAGCTATCTTCCCCATCTCGGTTTTCATGCCGGTAGCGGTTACTACGGCTGTGGCGGTACCATAAGTGATACTGCATCCGGAATAGAGCATATTAAAACGATCCCCTAAAGGTGCATCAGCAGCCACTTCTGCTGCAGCGTCCTTCTCACTGGGGACTGATTCTCCTGTTAAGGCAGATTCCTCAGCTTTTAGGCTGGCCGAGTGGATAAGGCGGGCATCAGCAGGTACGTAGTCTCCAGCCTCCAGGCTGATAATGTCTCCCGGAACCAGTTGATACGCCTCAATGATCATCTCCCGGCCCTCGCGAGTCACCCGGGCATGAGGAGCGGATAGGTCTTGCAAAGCATCCAGGGCTTTTTCCGCCTTGCCTTCCTGCACCACGCCTATAATGGCGTTAAGAAGTACAATCAGCAAAATGAGTATGGGTTCAAAAAACCCCTCCCCTTCATACCAGGCCACTACAAAGGAAATTCCTGCTGCTATCAACAGGATAATGATCATGACATCCTTAAACTGTTCTGCAAATCGCTGTATATTGCTTTGCTTCTTTTTTTCCTGCAGTTTGTTTTCACCGTACTCGGCCAAACGCTGAGCGACTTCTGCACTGCTCAAGCCAGTATCAGCATCGACCTGCCAATGTTTAAGCACCTCCAGGGATTCTGTAATGTGAGGTATCAAACGTTGCACTCCTCCATTCGCCAATTGAGATATTAAGCCTTACATACCACTACTTTTTTATACTTTAGCATATTTTGCCGGCAGCTCATATTCCTATTATCTTCGCTTCACAATCTATAATCTTTGTTGTTTTGCTGCCATTTACCCATAAACTATAAAGTGATAGCGAGTCCTAAACACAGACTCGCTATCACCATGCTACAACAATTTTCAATTTAGTTGGCCAGCACCGACCAATTTTAACTACTGGCGATTGGTGCGAGTCCAGATTTTCATTTCCTGAGCCTGTTTTATCAAATCATCACGGAAATCAGGATGGGCCAGATTGACCATGGCTTCAGCTCTTTCCCAGGTGGACTTGCCTTTCAGCTGGGCCATCCCGTATTCGGTTACTATATATTGAACGATAGAACGAGGCACGGTAACAACTGAACCGGGGGTCAAAGTTGGTTTGATGCGAGAATGCATATTGCCCTCTTTATCAGTAAAAGTTGAGCTTAAGGCAATAAAGCCTTTGCCCTTGCGGGAAGCAAAAGCTCCAAATATGAAGTCCAGTTGCCCACCAGTGCCGGAAATGTGACGGGTACCGGCGGTTTCTGAGCACACTTGTGAAAACAGATCCACTTCAATAGCACTGTTTATGGCAATTACCTTGTCATTTAAGGCAATGATACGCGGGTCGTTGGTATAATTAACTCCATAGGAGGCACATATGGGGTTGTGATCCAGGAATTTATACAGCTTATCGGTACCCATGGCAAATGTATAGGTCATTTTATAGGTGTCAACATTTTTCCGAGCCCCGGTAATACGGCCCGCATTATACATATCAACGCATGAATCCACCAGCATTTCAGTGTGGATCCCTAAGTCCAGCAGGTCACTATCAGCAATTTTAGCCCCAATAACATTGGGCAATCCTCCGATGCCTAACTGTATAGTACAGCCGTCTTCGATGTCTTGCATGATGTAATCGGCAATCTTATAGTCTGTTTCAGTGGGTACTGCTTCCGGGATCTGGATCAAAGGGCTATGTTTACCTTCTACTACATGATTAACCTGACTAATATGGATCGATTCTCCGTTTCCTCCCAGACAATGAGGCACGTTTTCATTAACTTCAACCACTATTGTTTTGGCTTTGCTCATATAGGCCGGAGTAACTGAGTTGGAAGGCCCCAGGTTAAAAAATCCCCTGGCATCCGGTTTGGTAACCTGGATAAAAGCTACGTCTACTGTTTCATACTTTTTGGTAATGCGCGGCCCCTGGTGATAAGTAATAGGAATATAATTACACAGATCCTGGTCATGTAGCATACGCCCAGCTTTACTCATATGCCAGTCTTCTAGCCAGAAATGCGTGCGGGAAGGATCAACCTGTACCACTTTAGGAACCTTGGTAAAGCTTACACTGCGAATACGCACGTCGTGCAGTTCATTTACTCTTTTAGATAGCGCCTCATCTAGAGCCTCTGGGAACATAGCAAACTCACTATAAAAGACATGATCACCCGATTTTACTAAATTGGCCGCTTGATCAGGGGTAATAAGCTTCTCTTGGTACTGCCATTTAACAATATCACTCAATGAAAATTCTCCTTTCGTTACTGTGTCTTTTTGATTATCTGTAGCGAGGACTAAACTCAGGGTATAACTGATTTTGTATTATATGCACACATTCTATCAGGAATTATGATACGGCGGTAAAAACTTTATATTAGTAATATTCAAAAGTTTAGGACATCTACCTTAGTATTACAGCATAACCGATGGGCAAAGCTTTAATACTAAAAAAAGATTTAATCAATAAAGGAGGTAGGCATATGCAAGGAAGAGTATCCCGACAGGGCGATCATCTGCCAGGAGTAAAATGTGTAGTCAGCGACTGTCATTATTATGGTGATGGTGACCACTGCATGGCTTCAAAAATTGAAATCCAGCCGCCCCATGCCAGCGACACCCAGGATACCGACTGCGCTACATTTATCCCCAAATCCAGATAGCTTTTTGTTATAGAAAAACGCGCTAGGCGCGGTTTTTTGTTGAATAAGGCGCATTTACATTGCCTTCCCTGGTTCCAAGCACCATTAAAAAGTGCTATGGTGATTATATCTGAGGCCATTAGGGGGTAATTGTATGTACAAGCAAGCGATCCAGAGTTTATCAGGTCGTCAGGCGAAGATACTGGGACACGAGGATTATTTCGAATCAGCTGTCATTCTGCCTCTGGTGGAGAAAGATGGCCAATACTGGATCCTGTTTCAAAAACGGGCTGCCAATATACATCAACCAGGTGAAATTTCCTTTCCCGGCGGAAAAATAGAACCAGAAGATAGCAGTCCGCAAGAGGCAGCTATAAGGGAGACATGTGAGGAAATAGGGTTAAGACCCGAGGACATACAACTAATTGCGCCCTTGGATATTATGGTAAGTCCTTTAAACACGATCGTTTATCCTTTTTTGGGCGAAATAATCAACTTTGATTTGATTCAAGCCAATCCTGCTGAAGTTGCTGAACTTTTTTATGTGCCGCTTGATTTCTTTCTTAATTGTGATCCGTTATACAAACCGATTGCGCTTTCCATGTCTGCGCCAGAAGATTTTCCCTTTGACATGATACCGCAAGGAAAAGCCTACCCTTTTATGAAGGGAATATGGCCCCAATTCTTTTATGTATGGGGAGATCGAGTAATATGGGGTTTGACCGCACGAATTCTAACTCATTTCCTGAGGCTATTAAAATCAGCTCGCTAGTGGAGAAGCCAAATCGGTGGGCTACATAGTGGGCATTACAATCTGGTTGTTCTTAAGCCGGAAGAACAGCTCAGCGCGCCTGAGCTGCCGAGTTCATGTTTTCGATATGCTGGCATATTTTCTTAATAGTGCGCGGATAAAGGGTTATTTTCCCCTGCTGATAATTTCGAATGTAAGGCAGCAGTTCATGCCGTCCCATTATGGGAATGGAACTGTCACGACCTTTGTTAACACGTAACGTGATATTATCGCAAGACAGGACAATAATACCCTGGGTGGGCAAATTACGAACACCCACTACTTTGTTAAGAAAACCCTTTAAACGATACTCATGAGAATCAACTTGTCCAGCCGGGTTGTTGATTATTTTGGAATAACCACTTTTTTTATGTAGTATCCAATTCTGCTGACTGTCAATGTCAATGATACCACCGCGTTCCCCGCCATAGTTCTTGGTCTCAATATGAAAGATACCGTTAGGCCCTACTACTAGGGTGTCATATTCATTGGTATGGTCGGGATCGGGTCCCAGCTTAATATTATGATAGACCCGATATCTTGAATTGGGCTTTTGCAGTACCCTCAGGACAGCCTGAACCTTATATTCTCCACGGTCGCCGCTTTTCATTATTGCTTTCTTGGTCTGATATTGTTTTTCCCGTTTGTTTAGAGCCCAGATAAAATAAAGGGCTACCCCCAAAACAATAATAATGGGGGTGATTAGCCATAAATTGTGCACGTCTTACTCCTCTTAAATATATAATCACTATTAATTATAGCAAAATAATTTGGTTTTGCTTAGTAATTCTTTATCTATGATCACAATAATTAACGCTATCCTCGACAAAAAGTACTGTCCACTCAAGTCAATGGCGTCGCTCTAGTAAGATCAATGTCTATTTAGGCAGAAATTAATCTGAAAACATGGTATTCTTTTAAGGAATGACCTGGATTTGAAGGTGCGGATATGGACTACAAAATCTATCCTCTATATAATGGTGCTTTCACTGTACACTTCGGTGACCAGCATATATTCCCCACTGTACAAAGCATCCCCAGTTTCTGTTTTTTGTTGATAGGATCTGACCATAAGCCGGTGTTGGTAGACACTGGGTTTGACCCTCAATATATTCCCGGCATAGATTCAACTGCCGATCGCAAACCAGAAAACGAACTGGCTGCGGCTCTGTCCAGACATGGGTTAGTGCCAGCCGACATAGAGCTGATAATACAAACTCATTTACATTGGGATCATACCGGAGGAATGAGATTATTTCCGCAGGCTCGCTTTGTGCTACAAACCCAGGAGTTGTTATACTTACAGCAGCTACCCCAGATTGAAGAGTGTTCCTTCTGTCCCCTGCACTGGCTGCCCTTGATGGGTCGCTTTATGACCGTTAACGGAACTACCACCATCAAACCAGGTCTGCGGGTGCACCTGACTGGCAAACATACAGGTGGACATCAGGTAGTTGAAGTAACCACGGCTTCTGGTCAATACATTCTGGCTGGAGACGCCCCTTTTAATTATGATTACATGTGGGAAAGCATTCCTCAACAATACTGGGAGAGCTTTCGCCAAGGGCCGGGGCATGCTCAGTTTTGGTCAGCCGAAGTACGCCCCCAACTTGATGCCTTTCTGAGCAGCAACCCTCCTGACACTGACAACATACCACTCCAAGATATAAAACAATTGCCCGGCCAACTGATTTTATCCCATGACAACCGCTGGTTGGATACTCTCAGCCTGCCCGGTTAGCTTCTTGCCAGTCCAGGATATTGCCACTTTCCTATTCAGGCTGGTTTTCATATAATATAAAGTATATACAAACGCCTGTTCGGAGATGAAACCATGCACATCCTGCACTGTGACCTCGACGCCTTTTTCGCCTCGGTTGAACAACGTGACCATCCGGAGCTTAAAGGTAAACCGGTTGTTATTGGGGCACCCCCTAATAGCCGCGGGGTGGTATCAACCTGTTCTTATGAAGCGAGACAATATGGTATCAGATCGGCCCTGCCCTCCAGCCAGGCTTATCGGCTTTGCCCGCAGGCAATATTCTTGCCCCCCGACATGGAGCGCTATCAGGAGGCTTCCCGTCAAGTTTTTAATATTTTGACTGACTATACTCCGATGATCGAAGCACTGTCCATAGATGAAGCCTTTTTGGATCTGTCCGGCAGTCATATGCTTTGGGGAAGTTCGCTGGAAATCGGTACCCAAATACGTCAGCGAGTGAAAGACGAATCGGGTCTGAACATATCGGTCGGCATCGCTGCCAATAAATTCCTGGCCAAGCTAGCCACTAACCTCTGCAAACCCAATGGTATGATGGAGTTCACCAGTGATATGCTAGTTACCCTATTGCCTACTCTTTCAGTTGATAACCTGTGGGGCATAGGTTCGATAAGCACCCGCCGCTTGAACCGTAACGGCTTATATACTGTGCAGGATCTATTGGACGCACCGGTCGAACTCATAACTGCCTTGCTCGGCAACAATGCCGATTTCATCATAGGGTTAGCCAAAGGCATAGATGATCGCCCGGTTACTCCTGGGGAAGAAGCCAAGTCGATTGGTAATGAAATCACTTTCAGAAACAACATCAGCAGCCAGGAGGTCATTGAGCAAGTACTGTTAGAGCTATCCGAAAAAGTAGCTTATCGGCTCCGTATGGCTGGACGCAAGTGCCAGACCATAACTGTTAAGCTGCGTACACCTGATTTTCATACCTCGAGCCGCAGTAAAACCTGTCCCACAGCGGCAGATGATCATCGTACTATATTTGAGACAGCTCGGGAGCTCTATCAACGATCCGGTCTGCTAGAAAAGCCCTTGCGTCTGGTCGGTATAACGGCTAGCCGCCTACAGGGCGGGGAGATCGAGCAGCCCAGTCTTTTCAGAAACTCCGGACAGGCCATCGATGCGGTGGTTGACCACTTAAATAAAAAGTTTTCCACCGGGACTATAATACCCGCCAGCCTAATAAATGCCCGTGAAAATGACTGATCCATCCAGCAGACTAGTCTTATATTGGATTAAAAGTCCTATAAATTATTAGGACTTTTCGACAAAATAGGATTGTTTGTTTGTCCTACCTAGTGTAAAATATATCCATCGGAGAGGATGGAAAAACAAGGATGAATAGTTACGAATCCTACCAACAAGTTCATCTGAGATATGGCATTAGCGGTAAACGTAATCAATCGCAACGCTATACCTTGGCCATTCTAAGGCTGCTGGTAGTCAGCGTTATTCTTGTCTGCTACTTTGTTTTGAATCGGGATCTGGGCCGGCAATTTTCGGTGTTGCTAATCACAGCCTGGCTGTTGTCTTTTTTCATTGTTCTTTTTGTTGTTAGGAATAGTTCCTTTTCTGAGTGGCTATCCAGCAAGCGTTATGTCGAATTTTTCTTTGATGAAATACTTATTTTCGTGGCCTGTTTTTATTCTGGTGGTTTGCATTCCCCCTACATATTTACCCTTTATCTACCACTGCTGGTTCATGCGGTAGCACCCCTATCGTTTCGATTGTTGGTGGTTGCGCTGGTAACCATAACCAACCTTTTTCTTATCGCGGTGACCGGCACACCCGACTGGTCTCTATTCGTTCACCTTATGGCATCTGTGTTGCTGGGCGCAGTGTTTATTAACATTTTAGTCTATAATGATCTACGAATTCTATCCGCTTATGCCATTCATGATGGACTGACCGGTCTGTATTCTTATCAGTACTTTTGGGATCAACTGCACTCCATGATGGAGCCTAGCAGTCAAATCAAGACCTTCAGTCTCATTATGATAGATTTGGATGACTTTAAGCGACTGAACGATGACCACGGCCATCTGGAAGGTGACCGGGTACTGCGAGAAATTGCAGATACTATTAAAACGCAGGTGCGTGATAGTGATTTGGTGGCCCGTTACGGCGGGGATGAATTTGCCATAGTATTGCCCGATATGGGTTATCAGAGGTGCCGTTCCGTGGTAGACCGTCTCTCCACAGCCATAGTTGAGCTAGGTTATTTTCACCATGTGTCCATCGGAGCGGCACTTTATCCTGAGGAAGCTGACACCGCCGAAGAGCTGGTAAATCTGGCCGATACCAGAATGTACCGCCAGAAACACAGTAACAAGAATCAGGTAGATCCTGATCAACCAACTTTCACCAGCTAAAGGTGCAATTAGTATAGTTTATCTGGTTGAAAAGCTGCCAGGAAGCTAGTATAATAACTTTTGTATCCTGCGGGTGTGTCGGAACTGGCAGACGAGCGTGACTTAGGATCACGTGCCGCAAGGCGTGGGGGTTCAAGTCCCTTCACCCGCACCATAGTAAAATTGAGGCCTTAGGGCCTCTTTTATTTTTCCCTTCGCACGGTTCCCAGGCCATCACTGCTGTTATCCCGGCTAATAGGAGAATTATAGTCAGCTTTGTTCCCGGTTGACTGGGTCAGTTCTTGGATGAGATCATGGCGATCCATGGTTATCACCTGATTGGCCTTGGCAACCTGCCGCGCCCCATTGCTGAAAAAATGATTGGTAACTACAATCGCTCGTTCGCATTTTAAATGTTTACGAGTAGCTATAGCATCCTCGATGGCCTTAATGTTGACTTTACGGCGGTTGCGTCGGGCTTGTATGACGTAACTAACTCCATTGCTGGTAGCCACCAAGGTACTGACATTATCAGCATAATTAACCCGACGAACCTGATAGCCCATGCGGCAAAACAGCATAGCCAGATAGCGTTCGAAAAAAACCTCATCCATAAAATCCAAATCCGCCCCCATGGTTTTATAAGTGGAGCTGCGCTGTATCCACCATATTACGGCCAAGAAAACTAAAAAGACTATAATTATTACTGTGGCGATCGCCAGTAAATTATTCATACCCGGTTTATCCTCCCCCTACGGCATATTTTACCATAACACTGGCTCTTAAATATGGGGATACCTGTCCTTATTACCGACAATTAGATGATATTACCAGCCTTACTGTAAGGAATTATCAGACAGTTCGTATTTAGGGTTAACATCCATAAATATGGGGGGAGATAACATGAACAGATTTGGGCATAGAAAACCAGTGGCTCTTATATTGGCCGGAGCTCTCCTGGTGGGATTATGCTTTTGGCCGGGCTATGCCGCAGCTGATCGCAAGGATTCTGAGCCGGTAGATCCGCTACCACGGGTGCGCTCGGCGCAGCACTTAAAAGAACTGCTTAATACCAGGTCAAATACGGTAAGGTATAGCAGGATAACCACTATGGGCCAGGCAATGAGCGCAGCAGACACCGGTGAAGTTGCCGCCCCGGAAATGAGTAAAGCTGATGATTTTTCCTCCACCAATGTACAGGTGGAAGGTGTGGATGAGGCTGACTTGGTTAAAACAGATGGTGCCTATATCTATCAGATAAAACCAAGCTCCGGTGAAGTACTAATCATACAGGCTGTGCCTGCCTCACAGATGAAACTTGTTTCCCGC
>CAZTZX010000017.1:15013-19755 GCA_964618175.1 uncultured Syntrophomonas sp.
CCTCTTGATCAAATTGCCTATTTTCCTGACAGCATTTACTCTTCTTTTCTGCTCATGGCCGGTTTGCGTCTGGATCAACCCCAGCAACTAGCCCAACTAGAAACGGTGCTGGGCAGTGCTGATAATGTCTATGCTTCAGCTAGCGGTTTATATATAGCCACCCCTTGGCAGAGGATTCAAGCCATACCATATGACCGCTCACTTCCGGTGCATGACCAGGACAGAACTCAGTTGTTCTCCTTCCGTCTCAATAACGGCGTTTTTTCTTATGCAGCTCGCGGAGAGGTTCCCGGGCATACTCTCAACCAATTCTCCATGGATGAATACCAGGGCATTGTGCGTATAGCCACCACTTCCGGACAGGAATGGTGGAGAAACCAATCAGTTTCCAGCAACAACCTCTATACCCTGGACAGCCAGCTTAATATTTTGGGCAGAGTGGAAAATATTGCTCCCGGGGAAATCATTTATTCCACCCGTTTTATGGGAGACCAGGCTTATATGGTCACCTTTAGGACGGTCGATCCTTTCTTTGTCATCGATGTTAGTGACCCCAAATCCCCCAGGGTTTTGGGTAAACTCAAGATACCTGGCTACAGTAACTACCTGCACCCTTATGATGAAAATAATATAATGGGGTTTGGCAAGGATACCACGGAAGTGAAGGGCCCCTATGGGACTCAGGCCTATTATGAGGGTATGAAAATGGCTATGTTCGATGTAAGCAATGTGGCCGATCCCGTGGAAAAAGACCTGGAAATAATCGGCGTTCGTGGCACTGAATCGGAATTACTCAGTAACCATCGGGCCTTATTATTCTCGCGGGAGAAAAACCTCTTGGCTTTTCCAGTAACGGTAATGGAAGCTGTCCCTGATGCGGTTGGCCGACCTAGTTACGGAAGCTTTGCTTTCCAGGGTGCTTATATATATCAGGTCAATTCGCAAGGCTTCACCTTGAAGGGCCGTATCAGCCATCTGACTGGTGATGATTATCTAAAAGCCGGGAACTACTGGAACGGGACTGATAAGAGTATTCGCCGTATTTTATACATTGATGATGTTCTTTACACGCTATCTGATAGCATGATCCAGGCCCACCAGATGAAAGATCTGAAACATCTGGGCAGCCTTTCTCTATAGTAACTCTGAAAACCGAATGTGCGGGGCGATGTGGGCATCGCCCCCTACCCCACGCAAGTCAGGGGACGGTCCTTCAACTTGCGCGTTTGCATAGGCATTCACATGATTTGGGTCAGATTTAACGCGCAAGTTGAAGGACCGTCCCCTGACTTGCGGTCCCCTGACTTGCGCCCCTCTTGCATTTAGCGGCGGGAGCGTAGCTCGGTGAAGATTTCAGTTACATCAATGCCTTTTTCCACCAAGAGCACTAATAGGTGATAAATCAAATCAGATGATTCATAAATCAATTCTGATTTATCGGGGTTCTTAGCGGCAATGATAACCTCGGCGGATTCCTCGCCCACCTTCTTTAAGATTTTATCGATACCTTTTTCAAATAAGTAGGTAGTATAGGAGCCTTCCGGTCTCTCTTTTTGCCGCTGGGAGATAACTTCCATAAGTTCCAGCAAAATTGCTGGGCCTTCCCTACCTTTGTAAACCTGATCGGCATCAAATAAAGCCGGCTCCTGTTCCTGTCCGTCCAGATTTCGATAAAAGCAGGAATAGTGTCCCGTATGACAAGCGCCTCCGGTTTGTTCCACCAAAACCAGCAGGGTATCCTGATCGCAATCATAGCGAATTTCTTGGACGGTTTGAGTATTACCAGAGGTTTCGCCTTTCATCCACAGACTCTGCCGGCTGCGGGAATAAAACCAGGTTCGGCCAGTCGCCACCGTCTTATCAAGAGCCTCCTGGTTCATATAGGCCATCATCAATACCCGTCCTGATTTGGCGTCCTGAATAATTGCGGGAATTAGTCCCCCATCATCAAACTTCAATTCTTTCATAAGCGCACCGCTACTCCTTTATCTCGTAAAAACTGTTTAGCCTCCGCAATAGTGTATTCTCGATAATGAAAGATGGAAGCACATAGGACGGCATCGGCCCGACCGGTGGTAACAGCCTGATATAGGTGATCGAGATTACCCGCCCCACCGGAAGCTATTACGGGAATTCCTACCTGGTCGCTGACCATGGCGGTAAGCTCCAGATCATACCCTTCTCTGGTTCCATCTTTATCCATGCTGGTCAAAAGGATCTCACCGGCACCGCGGCGCTCAGCCTCCTGAGCCCATTCCACGACATCCTTGTCAGCCGATATCCGGCCTCCGTTAATATAAACCTGATAAGATGCACCAACCTTATGAGCATCAATGGCTACCACCATGCACTGACTGCCGAATTCGCGGGCCCCTTCGGTAATCAGGTGCGGATCTTTTAGCGCAGCTGAATTGATGGATACCTTGTCAGCCCCGGCGGACAGCAGATTGCGAATATCGTCCAGGGTGCTGATCCCGCCCCCCACCGCCAAGGGTATGGATACTTGTTCAGCCGTACGGCGCACCACTTCAACCATGGTTTTGCGCTCTTCATGGGTGGCACTGATATCTAGGAACACCAGTTCATCAGCGCCCTCCCGATCATAAACAGCGGCCAACTCTGCCGGGTCACCGGCATCGCGCAGTTTCATAAAATTTGTACCTTTTACCACTCGCCCGTTGTAAACATCTAGGCAGGGAATGATTCTCTTCATTACTTAGGCCACCTCATTTCTTACTGGCGGCTGCCAAAGCCTGAGCCAGCGTAATTCTATTTTCATATAAGGCTTTGCCAATAATTGCTCCTACTACTCCATCAGCTTCCATAGCCGTCAATGACTGGATATGTTCCACTGACGAGACGCCTCCGGAAGCAATGATGGACAATCCGGTGTTTAGTGCTACCTGCCGAGTTGCTTCCAAGTTGGGTCCAGCCAAAAGTCCATCGCGGGATACGTCAGTATACACCGCCGTTAGAACCCCCAGCTCTTTCATTTGCTTACCTAATTCTATAGCCGTTAATTCTACGGTTTCTACCCATCCCTGTACCGCTACTCGGCCCTCCCGGGCATCCAGCCCTAGTACGATGCATTCTGGGCCGAATTTATCCAGCAACTGTTTTATAAAATCAGGGCCTTCCACGGCTCGGGTTCCAATTATAACCCGACTGGCTCCGCACTGCAGCAGCCTTTCTATATCGCTAAGGCTGCGCAGACCACCGCCTACCTGAAATGGTATGGTTACCGCATCAGCAATGGCTTCAATAGCCTTGATATTGCCGGGTTTCCCCTGAAAAGCTCCATCCAGGTCTACAATATGCAGCCAGGCGGCTCCCTGCTGCTGAAAGCGGCAGGCCACATCAGCCGGTGCATTGGAATAGACGGTCTGGTTATCCGCCTTGCCCTGCACCAGCCGTACACACTGGCCATCTTTAAGATCTATGGCTGGATAAACGATCATGATTTCAGCTCCCCAAAATTACTGAGCACGGTCAGGCCCACCAATTGAATTTCCAGGTGGAACCGGGCTCCAAAAGTAGATAGCAAGCTCCCCATTGGTTAGAGGCTGCCTTTAGAGGACCAGGCTCCTTCCACCCGTGGTTCGATAGCAATAGCCTCTCGAAAAGCCCGGGCAAAAGCCTTAAAAATTGCCTCCACTATATGGTGTGAGTTATCCCCGCGGATAACATCTATATGCAGATTCATGCCCGCTGTAGCTGACAAGGCATAAAAGAACTCTCGCACATTTTCGGTGGAAAACCCGCCGATTATTTCCCGGGCTAGAGCGGCGTCGAATACCAAGTAAGAACGGCCTGACAAGTCAATAACTACTCGAACTAATGCTTCATCCATAGGTACAGTTGCTTCACCGTAACGGTTAATACCACGTTTCTCTCCCAGGGCTTGTTTGATGCCTTGCCCCATACAAATACCGATGTCTTCTACACTGTGATGATCATCAACTTCAATATCTCCCCGGGCTGTTATTTTTAGGTCACATAGGCTATGCACGGAAAACAGGGTAAGCATGTGACTGAGAAAGGGGATTTCGGCGTCGATTTGATGACGTCCAGTGCCATCCAGTCCTAAATGGAGCAGTATTTCAGTCTCCGCGGTTTTCCTCTGGATGTCAGCACTTCTGGTCTCCTCACCCATTGGCCTTCTCCTTTCGTACTTTGATAGAATTGGCGTGAGCGGTCAGTCCCTCGACCGTAGCCAGTTTGATGATCTCATCCGCACTTTCCAGTAGTCCCTCTTTAGAAAAATAAAGCACACTGGAGGCTTTGCGGAAAGTATCCACAGTTACCGGAGAATAAAAGCGAGCTGTTCCGCCTGTGGGCAGGATATGATTAGGGCCCGCAAAGTAGTCTCCCACCGGTTCTGGAGTATGGGCTCCCATAAATATGGCGCCGGCATTCTCAATAAGGTGCAGGATTTCGAAAGGTTTATCCACTATTAATTCCAGATGTTCTGGTGCGACCCGGTTGGCTACCCGGCAGCTTTCCACCAGATTATCGGTTAGAATTACCGCACCGTATCTCTCCAGAGACTCGGTAATAATACCTCGGCGGGATAGGGACTCCAGCTGCCGCTTCAACTCCACTTCCACCTGCTGGGCTAGATTTTCATTATCGGTAACTAAAATGCTGCGGGCTAAAACATCGTGTTCCGCCTGTGACATTAGGTCCGCAGCTATATAAGCCGGTTCAGAACTGCCCTCAGCGATTATAAGAATCTCACTGGG
>CAZTZX010000017.1:19855-32142 GCA_964618175.1 uncultured Syntrophomonas sp.
AGTACTGAGGAAGGATAAGCAGCAGTTCCCCCCGGGACATATATTCCCACCCTTTGCAGGGGGCGAAAAATCTGTCCCAATATATTGCCACTTTCGTCAGGCTCCATCCAGGAGTTACGAAGTTGGCGCAGATGAAAGTTGTAAATATTATCTATGGCATGGCGCAGGGCATGTAAATACTCATCATCCACCAAGCCATAGGCCTTTTCTATTTCCTCATCAGTTACTCTGAAATTACTGTGATTTATAGCAGCACCATCATACTTTCCAGTCAGCTCAAATATAGCCTGGTCACCGCGTTTTTTAATACCATCGGCGATGCTGGCTACCTGCTCTTCAAACTGCTGCAGGTCAGCTTGACTGCTCTTGATATACTGTCCCAATTCCGGGCTGTTGGCCTGAATTCTTCTAAGCTTCATGTGGTCATCCCCTTTTCACAGTATTTTGCATTAATTCTATCAAAGGCTGAATTTGGTCATGTTTAGTACGATAGCTGACCCGGTTGCAAATCAAACGGGTGGTTGATTCCATTATATTGACCAGTTCCACCAGATTGTTCTCCCGTAAGGTTCTCCCGGTGGATACTATGTCAACAATAATGTCAGCCAAACCCATAATAGGCGCCAGTTCAATATTGCCATGCAGTTTTATAATTTCCACCTGTAAACCCTGGCTTCGGAAAAACCGCTCCGCTACAACAGGAAATTTGGTAGCGGCCCGCTTATAATTCAGTCCCTTGATCTGTATTCCCTGCAATTCCTGGGGACCAGCGACCACAAAGCGGCAATAACCATAGCCCAGATCCGCTAGTTCAAAAACATCCCGGGACTGCTCCTCTATTACATCCTTACCGACTATTCCCAGGTCAGCCGCCCCTTGTTCCACATAGGTAGGCACATCGGTGGGCCGACACATTATATACTTCACGGCCGGTTCTTCAAATGAAAACACCATGTTGCGACTATCTTCATCGACCCCCTCCACAGGAAGCCCCACGGTTGAGAACATCTCGGTTGTGGATTTGAGCAGGTTGCCTTTCGACAGAGCAATGGTCAATATGTCACCAGCCATATCAGTTCACCTCCTGATCTTTGCCCAGGTAGATGAGATGATAGTCGTTGCGGCCATGGAGTTTGGCCTGCAGCTGCTCTTTACTACAGCCATCTACATCCATTTCCACCATACATCCTTGCTCACGCAGCCGATCAGCTTCGGCTACTACAGTGGCAAAGTCAGCTCCCCCGACCAGGAATCGTCGTGGCAGTTCCTTGGGTTGATCAAGCACCAGAGCCAGGCGATCCAAGCCCAGTGCAAACCCGGTAGCTGGCCGGTCAAAGCCAAAATGCCCCATCAGGTTATCATAACGTCCGCCTCCCAGCAGACCATATCCTAAGTCAGGTGAATATCCTTCGAATACTACCCCGGTATAATAATCCAGACCGCGTAAAACTCCTAGATCCAATACAATGTGTTCGATAACTCCACAGGCCTGTAGAGCCTGATGAATCCTTTCCAGTTCCCCTACCGCTTCCGCCGCCTGACGATTATGTTCAGCAAAGGGTATGCGATTTAAGACTTCCAATCCGCCATGTAGTACGGGCATTAAGGCAATACTCTCTTTGATAGCATCTTTAATGTCCAATCCTTCCAAGACTCGGGCCAGTTCCACCAGATCTTTGCGTTCTACTAAGTGGCGGATCTGGTTCTGGTCGGCCTCGCCAAGGCCACTGTCATTTAGAAGACTATTGAAGATGGCAATTTGGTTCAAACTGATCTTAAAATCATGAAGACCCATCTCCCGCATAGTCTTAGCAGCAATGGTAATTACTTCGGCATCGGCCCCTACACCGGAAGCACCTAACAGTTCGATACCTAATTGCCAAAACTCACGATATTGAGCCCGCTGAGGCTGTACATGCCGAAATACATTGCACATATAATAGAGCCTTTGGGGAAAACCCTGATCCTGCATATGGGTGGCAGCCAGACGGGCGATAGATACAGTCATCTCGGGGCGCAAGCAGAGAATGCCACCTTCTCGATCCATAAACATGAACAGGTCTTTGCGGATATCCCCTCCGGTACCAGCCTCAACCACATCAAGGAATTCGCAAGTGGGGGTAACCACTTCCCGGTACCCATAGCTGGTAAACAGGCGAGCCGCCTTTTGTTCCATGCTTCTTTGCACCGCGACTTCCTCCGGTAAAAGATCCCGCATTCCTTTTGGTATTTCCCGGTTCTTCATCTCATTTCTCCTCTGGCAATCGCTGTAGCACTCTCTGATAGCCATCTGCTCCATAATTTAAGCAGCGTTTTACGCGGCTGATGGTAGCCGTACTGGCTCCGGTACCGGCAGCAATGGTGTTATAGGTCACATCTTTGGACAGCATGCGCGCTACCTGCAGGCGCTGTGTTAAAGCCTTTATTTCGCTGATGGTACACAGATCATCCAGCAGTCGGTAGGCGTCATCCTGGTTCTGTAAGCTCAGCAGAGCATCAACCAGATAGTCCGTATTCTCGTCCTTCCAATGGGGTGCAAAGCTCATGATCTTTCCTCCCCTCTTTTTGGTTATAGTAACTTATAATCATTTATCAATAATTCGAACTCGCAGCCCAAATATTGAGCGGCGCGTCGACTCATAAGCATTTTGGTCAGGAAAATTTCGAAATACTCCATTACCGAGCAAACACTGGTATCAATGGTTATCATCATAGTTATTACCTTGTTAGCGGCATCCACATTTATTCCCGATTCAGTTACCGCATAATTCACCCGGTCTCGGGAGGTAAAAGTGGCAAAATCGCGTTTACGAACCCGGGAACGGTGTACGTCGGATTTATCCGCTAAGATCAAGGCAGCCGCTATATTGTTGACACAGTGTCCACCCGCTTGTTCCTCATGATTGCCGATAGCACCCATTACGGTGGCAATATCAGCCGGTTCCATGTCTAAATCCAATAATATATTAAAGGCTATTAGGGCTCCTGACATGCCATGACCATAGCGGTTAACCAGGTTACCTATGTCATGCAAAAAGCCGGCAATCGCGCCTAACTCAGCTTCTTCTTCCGGATAACCAAGCGTAACCAGGATATCACGGCACAGCTGTGAGGTCAGTTCAGCATGGTCAATGTTATGCTCGATAGCACCTATATTACCGATAAAGGTATTACCCATCCTCATGTACTGTTGCACCAGTTGACTAGCTTTAACCTGAGCTAAAGTCACCAAAGCTACAATTCCCCCTTATTGATAGCGCCCACCCAAAAATAAGCATCTAGGGCCGGATCGCCAAGCTATTCTCCCCGCTTTAGAGCATGTTGGCCAATATCAGTTCGATAATGCATATCGGCAAATTCTACTTTTTGTATCTGGTCATAAACATTATTCAACGCATCCTGCACAGATTGCGCCTGGGTGACCAGGGCCATAACCCTACCGCCGTCAGTCACCAACTGACCATCCTGTAGAGCAGTTCCCGCATGGAACACTAGGGTAGTATCGTCCAGGTTTTCCAGACCCTTGATAGGGTAACCCTTAGCATATTTCCCCGGATAACCTCCCGAAGCCAGCACCACACAGACGCAGAACTCCTCGCGGACTTTTACTGCCGTGGAACTCAAATCACCAGCAGCTACCGCTTCAAAAAGCGGCAACACATCACCCTCCAGTATCGGCATGATCACCTGGGTCTCCGGATCCCCAAAACGAGCATTATATTCCAAAACCTTGGGTCCATCCTCGGTAATCATCAAACCCGCATATATTACTCCCCGGTAAGGACAGCCTTCTTTGGCCATGGCCTGTACGGTGGCCTGTAAAATGATGCGGTCTACTAACTCATGCAGTTCACGGGTGTACACGGGTGGATGGGTATAGGCTCCCATACCGCCGGTGTTAGGTCCTTCATCATTATCAAAAGCCCGCTTGTGATCCTGAGCGGCTACCAGAGTTACGGCCTTATGACCATCAGACAAGGCAAAGACGCTAACTTCCTCGCCCTGCAGAAATTCCTCTACAACTATATGTTGGCCCGCGTCGCCAAAGACTTTCTCGGTCATAATCTCGTCTACTGCCTGACGGGCCTCCTGGCTGGTGGTGGCAATTATTACTCCCTTGCCCGCTGCCAGGCCATCGGCTTTAATGACCACCGGTTGACCTCGATCAGTAAAGGAACAGGCAAATTGAGCAGCAGCTTGCGCTTCATCAAATACCTGATAAGCGGCAGTAGGGATATGGTATTTTTGCATAAGATCTTTACTGAAGACTTTGCTGCCTTCCAGCCGGGCCGCCTGAGAGCTGGGGCCAAATATTTTCAAACCCTGAGTCTGAAAAATGTCTACTATGCCCCGCATTAAAGGATCTTCAGGTCCAACGACGGTCAGATCGATTTTCTTCTCCAGAGCGAAGTCCAGCAAGCCTTGCACATCAGAGGCCGATATAGGTAGGCACTCCGCCAACTGAGCTATACCCGGGTTACCAGGTGCTGCATAAATCTTGTCTACCTGTGGACTCTGGGAGAGTTTCCACACCAGGGCATGCTCACGTCCACCCTGCCCAACTACCAATACCTTCTTCCCCATGGTGGCCTCCTGTATATAAAAGTTAATTAGTGTCTAAAATGACGAATGCCGGTGAACATCATGGCAATGCCCGCCTGATTGCATTCGGCAATGCTCTCCTCATCTCGCACTGATCCACCCGGCTGAATGATAGCCGTAATTCCATACTGGGCCGCTACCTCTACCGTATCCTTGAAGGGGAAAAAGGCATCCGAGGCCAGTACCGCTCCCCGGGCCTTTTCCCCGGCTTGCTCCAGAGCGATCTTGGCTGAACCTACCCGGTTCATTTGCCCGGCGCCCACACCGATGGCCACACCGTCTTTTACCACTACTATGGAGTTGGATTTCACATGTTTAACGACTTTCCAGGCAAAGGCCAGATCATCCTTCTGTTCTGGTTGCGGCTGCGCTGTGGTAACTACCTGCATCGGCAATTCCTGGGGATCAACATCGTCATCTTGCACTATGAAACCACCGTCCACGGTACGCAGGCGCCAGCCCTTATTATCGGTCAAAGGCAGACTTAGTACCCGTAAGTTTTTCTTGGCCCTTAATACCTCCAACGCCTCATCGTCATAGTCGGGGGCGATGATAACTTCCATAAAGGGCTCCGCCATTTTCCGCGCGGTATTAGCATCGACCTTTCTGTTCAGGGCAATTATACCGCCATAAGCCGACTGTGAATCGGCAGCAAAGGCTTTGACAAAGGCCTCTTCCAGATCAGGACCGATAGCCGTTCCACAGGGATTCGTATGTTTAACGATCACGCAGGCGGGTTGGTCAAATTCACTGACCAGGTCCCAGGCCGCCTGGGTGTCTACAATGTTGTTATAGGAAAGTTCTTTGCCATTCAGCTGTCGAGCATCCGGCAAGCCCACACCAGGGGTTAAAAATCGATAAAAGGCTGCCTGCTGATGGGGATTCTCACCATAGCGCAGCTCATAGACTTTTTCTCCACCCAAAACTATGGTGTCTCCAAACTTTTCGCCGGTCAAACCTGATAAATAAGCTGATACCATGCTGTCGTAAGCAGCTGTGTGGGTAAAGGCTTCACAGGCCAGCTTAAATCTGGTCTCCTGGCTTACGGTTCCGGTGCCACGCAGCTCACTCAATATGTCCTCATAGCGGGCGGGATTAACCGCAATGACCACATACTGATGATTCTTGGCCGCCGCTCGCACCATGGTGGGACCACCTATATCAATGTTCTCCACCGCATCTTCCAGAGTGACCCCGGGTCGAGCCACGGTCTCGCGGAAGGGGTAGAGATTAACAGCTACAATGTCTATGGGGGTTATCTGATTGCTTTCCAGTTCAGCCAGATGCTCCGGAGTACGGCAAGCCAATATCCCCCCGTGAATTTTGGGATGCAGAGTTTTGACCCTTCCGTCGAGGATTTCAGGAAATCCGGTAATATCAGCTACTTTACGCACCGGTACTCCCGCTTCTTTGATCGTTTCATAGGTGCCGCCGGTGGAAATGATCTCATAACCCAACTCGGCCAATCCCCGGCTAAAATCCACCACACCTTCTTTATTAGATACGCTGATAAGGGCACGTTTCATAAGTATTACCTCCTTAGCTTCCAAGCCGTTTACTACGATCTGACCAGGATACGATGGCCTTTAACATACAGTTTTCCTGCGGCCATCAGCTGTAATGATTGCCAGTAGACCTGGTGTTCCTGCTCCAGGATCCGGGCTGTCAGGCTTTCCTCATTATCATCATCATAAATCGGAACTACCTTTTGCATAATAATAGGCCCGGTGTCCATTCCTTCATCAACCAAATGAACCGTACAGCCACTGAATTTGACTCCATATTCTAAGGCCTGCCGCTGAGCATGCAGACCGGTGAAGGCCGGCAGTAAGGCCGGGTGAATATTTACAATGCGCCGGGGATATTCTTTCAGCATTACTCCGCCCACCAAGCGCATGTAACCGGCCAGGGCAACTACCTCTACCTGGTGCTGATGCAGTCGGTTCAGCAGTTCCTTTTCATAAGCTGACCGATCCGCAAAGGCGCCTGGATCCACAAAATAGGCCGGAATCTCACGCTGCCGAGCTTTTTGCAGGGCTAGCGCCTGCGGTTTATCACTGATAAGAACCTTTATCTCTGCATCCAAACGACCGTCCTGGGTGGCACTATAGATAGCATCAAAATTACTACCTCGTCCTGAAGCCAGAACAGCCAACTGTAAGCGGCCGGCAGGATGAATCTGCATCATTTGATCACAACTCCTCCATCTTGCTGGCATACTCTTCCTATTACTATAGGTTTTTCTCCTTCATCGCGCAAGTACTTTAACGCGTCATCTGAATAATGTGGTGAAGTGATGATTATAAAGCCCACTCCCATGTTAAAGGTGCGGTACATTTCTGGTTTTTCAACCTGACCAGCATACGCTATTAAATCGAATATGGGTGAGACCGGCATCAAGGTGGAATCAATTTGGGCTCCCAAACCTGTAGGCAGGCTACGTTGCAGGTTCTCAGCCAGACCACCACCCGTTATATGGGCCATGGCCTTGACCTCGGTATGTTGTAAGAGCTTTAAGACAGGTTTAACGTAGATACGAGTAGGAGTTAGCAGTTCTTCACCCAGGGTTTTTCCCAGTTCGTTACTATGCTGATCCAGTGTTAGGCCGGCTCTTTCCAAAAGCACTTTACGAACCAATGAATAGCCGTTGGAATGAACGCCTGATGAAGGCAATCCGATTAATAAGTCGCCTTCCTCTACATTTTGTCCGGTCAATAGCCGCGAACGTTCTGCTACCCCCACGGTAAAACCAGCCAGGTCATATTCATCCTCGCTATAGAAACCAGGCATTTCGGCGGTTTCGCCCCCGATCAGCGCACAGCCAGCCTGCAAGCAACCCTGACTGACACCCTGTACCAGGTCTTCTACTAGATGAGGTTTCAACTTGCCCAAGGCAATATAATCCAGAAAGAAGAGGGGTTCTGCCCCGTGCACCAGGATGTCGTTTACACACATGGCTACCAGATCAATGCCAACCGTGTTGTGGATATTCATCATCTGGGCGATCTTGAGTTTGGTTCCTACACCATCAGTTCCGGAAACCAATACTGGATTGGGATAACGGCTGGTATCCAGTGCAAAAAAGCCTCCGAATCCACCAATCCCCGACAGAACCTCCGGGCGGTGAGTTTTCTCCACCCACTGCTTGATCAGTTCTACCGAACGGTTAGCCGCATCGATGTCTACTCCCGCCTGCTTATAATCCAGGCCATCATTGCTCATGGTTGACCTCCTTTGCTGTCTGTGTTAGTGATAATAATTTAAAGGCCGGCCCAAAAGCCAGCCTTTTTACTCTTCATGCTGTACCGGATAAACGCCGCTGAAACAGGCGGCACAAAACCAGGGCTGCTCTTGTTTCAGAGACTGCAACATACCTTCCATGCTAATATACTGGAGACTGTCCGCTCCGATGAAGTCCTTTATCTCATCAATGCTCATAGTATTGGCGATCAACTCTTCCCGTCGGGAAGTATCAATACCATAGAAACATGAATATTTGGTGGGAGGCGAAGCTACCGCCATGTGCACTTCGGTAGCACCAGCTAGGCGCAGCATCTGGATTATCTTTTTGCTGGTAGTCCCCCTTACAATTGAGTCATCTACCATAACAATGCGCTTGCCCCGTACAATTTCCGCAATGGCATTTAATTTCAGCCTTACCCCCAGTTCGCGCATCTTTTGGGTAGGCTGAATAAAAGTCCGACCCACATAGCGGTTTTTCATTAATCCTTCCTCGAAAGGAATGCCTGCTTCCTCAGCAAAGCCCAGTGCCGCAGCGGTGCCAGAATCAGGAACCGATATAACTAAATCAACGTCTAGGTCGCGGCACTCTCTAGCCAGCTGTTGCCCCATTTGACGACGGCTACGGTAAACGGTGATGCCATCGATAGTACTGTCCGGCCGGGCAAAATAAATATATTCAAATACACAGTGAGCTCTACCGGGAGAATTAACTACCTGCTGGAATCTCACTCCGTCTTTACTGATCACTACAATTTCACCGGGATTGACATCTCGCACCAGTTCGGCGCCAATCGTATCCAGGGCGGCTGATTCAGATGACAGAACGTAATTGCCGTTCAGTTCACCCAGACATAGTGGTCTGATTCCCATAGGATCACGCATTCCCACCAGGGTATCCTCGGTCATAATTACCAGGGCGAAGCCACCCTTTAAATCGATCATACATTTGGCCAGAGCGTCTTCCATCTTATCCTGGGAATAGCGCGCCAGCAGATTGGCTACTATCTCAGTGTCAGTAGTAGTCTGAAAGATCGAACCATAGGTAGACAGTCTTTTTCTCATGGCAGCGGTATTAGTGAGTTTGCCATTGTGGGCCAAGGCTACCATGCCTTGTAAATAATGAAAAACCAGCGGTTGAGCATTGACTAATCCACTGTCAGCGGCGCTTGAGTAGCGCACATGCCCGATGGCCATATGCCCATACATATTATCAATTTGATCAGGTGTGAAAACATCAGAGACCAGTCCTATGCCTTTGTGCAGCTTGATCCCCTTACCATCTGACAGTGCAATACCTGCACTCTCCTGGCCGCGATGCTGTAGAGCATAAAGACCATAAAAAGTAGTTCGAGCGGCATCTGTCATATCTTCCGGTTGGTTAAGGAATATGCCAAAAACACCACATTCCTCTTCGAATTTGTCTCTTTCTTCATAATACATACCCAAGACTCCCCCTCAAATGGATCGTTATTTCCAATCCTTAGATCAATCAATCATTTTCCCCTGCACGGGTCACCCCAGGGCTGACCCCCAACTCTTGCTCTAATCTAAACCGCAGCGCTTAAAGATATGGTCTACTTTATCTTTATATATATCGTAGGAAAAAATAAGTTCTATATCAGCAATGGTAAGCTGTTTCATAATTTCCTCATCATTTTGGATCAAGTCTTTAAAATCACATCCCTGGCTCCAGCTGCTCATAGCATGTTCCTGCACCAGGCGATAGGCGTCTTCCCGCAGCATACCTTTACCCACCAAAGCCAGCATCAATTCCTGGGAAAAAACTAATCCCCGGGTATGCTCAATATTTCTCTGCATATTATCTTCATACACTACCAAGCCGCGCACAATAGTAGTAAACTTGTCCAGCATATAGTCTAAAAGTACACAACTATCCGGAATAATGACCCGCTCCACCGAAGAATGGGTCAAATCTCTTTCATGCCACAGGGACACGTTTTCCAGGGCAGCCAGAGCATTTCCCCGCAAAACTCGGGATAATCCCGCTACTCGCTCGCTCATCATTGGATTGCGTTTATGCGGCATAGCCGATGAACCCTTCTGTCCTTTGGTAAAGGGCTCTTCCACCTCCAATATCTCGGTTCGCTGCAGGTTGCGTACCTCAGTAGCCATCTTTTCTAGGGAACTGCCGATTACGGCCAGAGTGGTTAAGAATTGAGCGTGGCGATCTCGCTGAATGATCTGCGTGGAAACCGGACAGGGCTGCAAACCCAGTTTGCGGCAAACATATTCCTCCACCTGCGGCTCCAAATGCGCAAAGTTGCCTACCGCACCGGATATAGCACCAAAGGCAATTACCCGGCGGGCTTCTTTAAGCCGATCTATGTTGCGTTGAATTTCCGTAAACCACAAGGCCATCTTTAAACCGAAAGTGGTCGGTTCTCCATGAACGCCGTGAGTACGGCCTATGTTTAAAGTGTATTTATACTGCCGGGCTTTTTCCCCTACTGCCTCCTGCAGGGTCTCCAATCTTTTCAGAATGAGGTCAGCCGAATCACGCATCTGCATGGCTAATCCGGTATCCAAAATATCCGAGGAGGTCATGCCCAGATGAATGTATTTGGACTCATCGCCAACATTCTCAGCCACATTGGTCAAAAAGGCTATGACATCATGGCGTACTTCGGCCTCAATTTCCTTGACGCGCTGCACATCAAAGGCAGCCTTGGAATTTATAACTGTGACTGCTTCCTCGGGAATACGGCCCAACTTTGCCCAGGCTTCGCAGGCGGCAATTTCAATTTGCAGCCAGTTGTTGAGTTTACTGGTTTCGTTCCAGACGGCACCCATTTCCGAGAGAGTATAACGTTGGATCATCTGTTAGCCCTCCTTTTCCTGCAGATAGCGCTCCGCCCCAAGTTCTTGCAGGCGCTGGTCCTTGGCTCTAACCTCATCCGCCATTCGCTGGCGACAGGATAACAAAGCCTGGTGAAGAGTTTTATCCTGCAGCGCTAGAATCTGCAAAGCTAACAGAGCCGCATTAGCCGCCCCGTTTATAGCCACGGTAGCCACTGGTATACCCCGGGGCATCTGTACAATAGAATAAAGGGAATCTAAACCACCTAAGGAACTAGTTTTCATAGGTACGCCAATAACCGGCAGAACTGTATAGGCAGCGATTACTCCAGGGAGGTGAGCAGCCCCACCTGCACCGGCAATAATAACCTGCAGTCCCCGTTGTTGAGCCTGCGAGGCATAACGGGCCGTCTCCTCTGGCAAACGGTGAGCCGAGCAGACTGTCATTTCATATGCGACCCCCATTTGTGAGAGAATCTCTCCGGCTTCTTTCATAACCGGCAGATCAGAATCACTTCCCATAATAATTCCCACTTTGGGCATTATCATCCTACCTCCTTTAAGCTCGCTGCTAAAAAGTAAACCCAGAAGGGTAGGTTCGCTAACCGAAACCTATCCGCCTGGGCTTTTATCCCTATACGGTGTAGCGCCCGATAAAAACAGGCACCTGTGTCACTTGGTCCAGACCATCAGCGATGCGGAACCCTAGACACACTTTCGCGTTTCTCGTATATTTTCTTACAACTTGATAGTAACAAAGCCGGGTTCGGGTGTCAATTAAACCAGCATAACTCTCCACAGATTATCAATACCCCTATACCCCCATCACATCTGGCACAGACGATTCCTCAGTCGCTGAATTTCTTCACGCAGAAGCATAGTTTCCCCCAGCAGATCTGCATCAGGTATATCTTCCAATCGATGCAAGATCTCGCTGCCGGATATATCATCCAGGCGATGGATGAGACTTTCTGTCAGGGTCTGGATCAAATCATCCAGTGAATTAGCATCGTCGGTGCGTGTCGGCAGGTAACAATTCAATCGGTCTGGCTGTTTGGACATCTCTGGCTGCATATTAAGTCTACTCCTGTTCCGTTTTCTTAGAATTATTGCCTTTAGTTGATTGAGATTATACCTGCTTTAGTAACTGTTTATGGTCACAGCCAGCCACCTGTCTGACAGAGCATGTAATCCGATTCTTCCGTCTCACACCAATAATGGAGATCTATTTCTATAGACCCTCTGGCAAACTCTTTATATACTCCCGATAGATTACCTCTTCCTCCGTCTCATCTTCCGCAACGAATAAATCCAAACACTCGGAAAGAATATCAAGGGATCTGTCCCTTGGACCTGCCTGCCACTCTCGCAACTGCTGGTATTGCTCTTGTTGAATAAACCATTCTGTTTTGCCCTGCAGATGATCCAGAATGTGCTTCATGACCGGCTGGGCCAAGATGCCTTCGGCATGAGCTTGTTCCAATTGATAAGCCAGAGCCTTCATACGGCGATATGCGTCCCCCACGCTAATCCCCCCACATCTATCAACTTAATACCAATTATAACAACACTTGGTTAGATTGGCACTAATATGCGGAATTATTTAGAAAATTTTAATAGTTTTT
>CAZTZX010000018.1:0-31894 GCA_964618175.1 uncultured Syntrophomonas sp.
ATTGAATTCCCTATTCCGTTGCGATAATCCTCCCCTACTATCTGTAGCAACAAAATAGAAAAAGACGGATCACTGTCCGTCTTCGTTTAAAAGCTATCAACTATGCGTATGATAGAGAATTGGAATTGGTAACTACGCTCCAGTACTGCTGCTGGTTGTCATCGATATGGCCATGAGAATCTTTGAAGGCTAGATTCAACGTATCGGAGGCATCAACCACAAAACGAGCCGCATAGTGATCACCCTCACGATGCATAGGAAATTCTCGCTGGCTGAACATCTGATCCCTGGAACCATATCCTATCATCAGAGTTATGGGTTCACTGCCCGGTTCTGCGGCCAGCTTGCCTGAATAAGTGATCATGACTTCTTTACCTACTCCTGGCGGAATCGGATCTACCGTAACCCCACCTAGTAAATCTGCTCGGGCCATCTTAACACTCCTTTACAATATGCTTTTGCATAGGTTATCCAACCCGAGATGAATTATGCGGCAGAAAAGGAGGTGTTTTATTTAAGCTGCCAAAGCTCTTCCAGCTTATTACGGGTTGTATTATACACAAAGAAAGTGGGACGAGCTGATGACAAATAGCCGTCATCTACGGTATCAAGCTTGAGCCATTCCAGATGAACACGACGGCGCCTTTGCCGGGGAGACAGTCGCACAAGTTGAGGGAAATGAGTGCGGATGAATTCATCATCCCTTAGATAATGGTAGAGGTAATCACTATTATCTTCAGGGTTATAGCTTTCCAGGCTATCAGGCACATGACCAGTTGGAAAAGCACTCAAGTAATCACATTTCAATAACTCCTGCAGCCAGTAAAAATCACTGGGATGATACTGTTCGACAAACCTCAATAAGAAAACATACTCGGCTTCTCGATTATGTTGACGAAGATGATAATGGTTGTTATGCCAAGTCCGGGCCATTTCCTCAAAGCATTGGAAAGCCTTGCCATAGAAAACCTTACTGATTAAGTGTTCAATCGTGCGCTCAAAGTGGTGGGAGTTGTAAAATCGTCCTAGCATATCCTCTACTAGATGCAGACGGTTAAGTTCGGCAAAGGATATCACATTGTTGCCCAGAACTTCATAAGGCGGATGCGGCTGAAAGACATACTGATGATCATCAGCTTGATCACACAAAGGCGATCCTTTAAGCATCTTTAGAAATCCTAACTGGATCACATCGGCCCGCAAAGGAAAAACCTCATTAAAGGAATTCGCGAACTGTTGGTAGCTTTCGTAAGGCAGGCCAGCAATTAGATCTACATGCAGGTGTATGTTCCCCGCTTTTTGCAAACGAAGTATACGCTCGCGTAGCTGGACCCAGTCGGTATGACGGCAGATCGCTTCTAGTGTGGGAGGATAAGTGGACTGAATGCCGATCTCAAAATCAAAAATACCCTGTGGCACCGTCTCCAAATAATCTAGCATCTCATCTGACAGCAGTTCAGCGTTGATCTCGAAGTGAAAACGGGTGGAAGTATGGTGCGCCAGAATAAGCTCCATGATTTGCCGGGCCCGCTTTTCATTAATACTAAAAGAGCGATCTACAAACTTGATCACTTTGCCTCCGCTATTCATCAAGGCTTCTAAATCAGTTTTCACTCTTTCCAGAGAAAAAAATCTTACCCCCGTTTCACATGCAGAAAGGCAATAAGAACAGGAAAATGGGCAGCCACGAGAGGTTTCATAGTAAACCAAACGTCCTTCAGTATTCATAAAAGGTACTGAGGAAGGTAATGTGTCCAGGTCTTTTAGCGGTGATCTGGGCGCACCTATTATTAGATTATTTTGGTGGCGTATTACCAGGCCGGGAATTTCTTTAATGGCTTGTCCCTCGGCCAGAGTTTGCATAAGATCATACATGGTCATCTCGCCTTCGCCGCAGATTATGGCATCTAGCTGGGGGTGTTTTATCATTATCCGCTCGGCATCATAGGAGACTTCCGGCCCCCCCAAGACAATAAAGCTGTGCGGTCTTATCAGTTTAAGATCCCGGCACAGTTTTAACACCAATTCTATATTCCAAATATAACAGCTGAAGCCGTAAACATCTGATTCGGTAGCAAACAAGCGTGATAAAATCGATCCATAATGGTCATTGATGGTGAATTCCATAATATCCATGGACCAGCGAGGATCCTGACAGTAGCTTTTTAAGCAGGCACATGCCAGAGATGTGTGGGTATAGCTAGCATTTAAGGCCACCAGAGTAATTTTCATAGCAACTCCACCTTGACACAGGCAGTTATTAGTAATTATCTATGGTTTCGGCGATGATGCGCACCTCAGGTTCCAGCATGATATTGTGCTCTGCTAAGGCTCGCTCTTGGATATGCTTGATGAGGTCAAGTATATCCTGGGCAGTAGCCTGACCGCAGTTAACTATAAATCCAGCGTGCTTGGTAGAAACCTGCGCATCACCGATCTTAAAACCCTTTAATCCCATTTGTTCTAAAAGGGGCCCAACATAGATCCCGCTGGGCCTTTTGAAAGTACTGCCCGCACTGGGCATATCCAGAGGCTGCTTTTCGCGTCGAAGCTTTGCAAATTCCCGCATCTGAGCCTCTATCTCTTCACGTTTTCCTGGTGAAAGCTTCATAAGTGCCGATACCACGATCCAATCACTACTCTGAAAGATGCTGGAACGATAATTGAAAGCCATTTCCTCGAACTTAAAAGTATGCATATCTCCTTGACTATCCAAAGCCGATACCGCAGTTAGTATCTGACTCATTTCCCCGTTATAGGCACCCGCATTCATAACCACTGCCCCACCGACACTGCCGGGAATTCCTTCCGCGAATTCCAAACCGGATAAGGAGTTAGCGGCCGCCTTTTTACTCAAATGTGCCAGGCGGATACCGGCTTCAGCCATTATCTCCTCGCCGGAAATATGCAAACCCTTCAAGGCCTGGCCCAGCTTGATGACTACCCCGCGAAAGCCTCGGTCTGGAAATAATACGTTACTGCCCAATCCTAGCACTATAAAAGGAATCTGTTCCTGGCGGCAGGTCTTGACCAACTGCTGTATCTCACCAATGGACTTTGGAAAGACCATGACATCAGCAGGCCCGCCTACCTTAAAGGAGGTATGGAGGCTGAGTGGTTCCTGCCAGCGCAGTCGTTCTTCTGAAATTATTTTAGTTATCTGATTGTACATAGTTGTTGATGCTCCACAAAGTATCTCCTGCTATTTTATTGAAGGAAAAAGCTTTTTATTCCCCGCCGCCTAACTTAGCTGCAATTTTAGGTGCTTCCGGCAGTATTAATATGGAAGCTTGAGGCCCATATTGTGCCAGCAGTTGACTTAAAAGATCCTGCAGATCATGTACCGGCTCTATAAACATCTGTTGGACGGTACTATCCGTCATACTGCTGTAAAGATATATATCGGCCTGTTGTAGTGTGCGGCAGATAGCATAGGCTTTATGACCACCCAGCTGAAATTGTTCGAAAAATCGTCTTTCAACGTCTTCAATACAGGTAGCCGCCAGCATCCATTCTGCAAAAGTATCTTCTCCCAGTCCTTCTGAACATTCAGCCAGGAGTATTATGGCTCCTCCGTCCTTCACAGCTAGAGCCGCTGAATCTAATGCTTTTTGGGCCTGATACATATTCAAATCCTTGGGGTAACCCCCGCAACTGGCTATAACAATATCAGCCTGGACAGCTAAGGGGACCACGCTCATTTCTTCAGCAAATCGAACTGCATCGACCCAGGCATCGTATACGTGACCGGCACTGGCGTAGACGATTTCATGATGTGATCCGGTAACAACATTCAAAATAAAATCCACTCCAGCTACCTGAGCCGCCTCCAGCATTAAATCGCTGACCGGATTATCTTGATAATTGCCCAAACAGGCCCGAGGGTCGTCCATCATTTTGTGATTAGCTTCGATCAAGGAGCGGGAGGCAATACCGGGCAGAATTGATTTCCTCCCTCCCGAGTATCCGGCAAAATAATGCAACCCCACCAAACCGGTAGTAATAAGGAGATCCGTTTGGGCTGCGTATTTATTTATGTACAGTTCCCTTCCCGTAGACAAAACACCCACCGAAGCAAGATTCAGATCACAGTTATGGTTTATGATACGATACCTACTGGAGATCTCTTCTCCAAAAACCCGGTGATGCTCTTCCTCAGTCTGGGGTCTATGAATGCCGGTAGCTATCAATAAGGTTATCTGTTCTTCCCTTAGACCCGCTGCGTTCAATTCACGCAATATGGGTGGCAACATTTCCTGATAAGGAGTAGGGCGAGTAATATCGTTTACTACAATTACTGCATTTTGAGCTGCTTTTTCACGAACCAGTTCCGATAAAGTCTGACTGTTCTTGGGAAAACTTAAAGCTTGTTGGACTAGATCAGTATTCATATCTTGTCGAGGTGATTTACCGGCAAAAACTATGGCCTGAAGGTGTTTGTCCGGTATATCCAGGATAAGATTGGTTTGGCCATAGGCTAGTTCAAGTTCCATTAATGTGTCACCCGATTCTAGTAATGTCCTAAACTTCCCATAATCTACAATGCTTAAATTATACCGTATGCCGAACATTTTTATAATCCCGGCTGCAGGCTTTATGTTATAATAACGAAGAATTTATTGATATTTCGCCATTTTAACTCTCTTGAGGAGGTCTAACTATGGACAATGGTCAAATAAAGAAAGATCTGATCGATCTGCTGGATAAAGATCAGGTTTTAACTAAGGAATTAGATCTAATGTATTACTCTTATGACAGTTCGTTTCTGACCAAGCTGGAGCCTAAAGACCCGGTGGCGGTGGTTTTACCCAAATCGACCGAAGATGTACAAAAGGTAATGCGTTATGCTTATGAGAACAGGATAAATATTATACCTCGTGGGGCCGGCACAGGAGAAACCGGTGGCTGTATTGCCATTAACGGCGGGATAGTACTGGATTTATCCTCCTGGGACGAAATTGTAGAAATAGACGCTGACAATATGCAGGTAATTGTCCGCCCCGGCATTGTCCATGCTCGGCTCAATGAGCAGTTAGCCAAGTTCAATCTGTTTTTCCCGCCTGATCCAGGCAGCAGTCAAATGTGTACCGTCGGTGGTATGGTAGCCAACAATGCCAGTGGCTTAAGAGCGGTGAAATATGGCTGCACTGAACAGTATATTCTTGGTCTGGAAGTGGTGCTTCCCAATGGCGAAGTTATTATTACCGGAGGCATGAGATCAAAAGCTATTAAGAATGTGTCCGGATTAAATCTGACCAAACTCATGGTAGGTTCTGAAGGCGTTCTGGGGATAATTACCCGCATCCGATTGCGCTGCTGGCCTAAACCTAAGGCGCGCGGAATTGCCATGGCGGTATTTGATAATTTAGACGATGCCCCGGCTACAGTTCTGGAAGTCTATCGCGAAGGGGTTCTTCCCTCCGGAATAGAGATTCTGGATAGTTCCGCTATCAAAGCTGTCAACCAGTTCAAACCGGAGATAAATCTGCCGGATGCAGAAGCCATTTTGCTCTTTGAGGTGGATGGTAATCCCCCGGGAGTCGAATACGATGGCAACCTTATTCAGGAAGTAGCTGGACGGCGCGCTCGCCAGGTGGAATGGGCTACTGACCCTCAGCGTATGACGCAGTTATGGGAAGGACGCAGCGTGACTGCTACCGCTGCTGCTCGCGTACGAGCTGATGGCACTAGGGTGTTTGCCGGTGAGGATATTAGTGTACCCCTCTCCCGGGTAGCCGATGTCCTACGGTCCATACGGTCTCTGGGAGAAAAACATGGAGTTCAAGTCGTTAATTACGGCCACATTGGCGATGGTAATGTTCATACTGCTCCGGTCATCAACCCAGAGGATCCAGAAGAAGTTGAGAGGGTTTTGAAGTTAGTGGATGATATTCACCTGCTGGCCATTGAGATGGAAGGTTCAACTACCGGTGAACACGGTGTTGGTGCCGTCCGTCGCCCCTATGCCGAAAAAGAACACGGCTTGGCAGTCAAGTATATGAAGGGTATTAAAGAAGTATTTGATCCTCGAGGCATAATGAACCCTGAAAAGCTGTTCTAGTCGGGGAAAGGAGATCGCATCATGGATTTTAAGAAGCTGCCTCCCGTGCAAGAGCAGATTATGAAATGTGTCCGCTGTGGGAAATGCCGTAGTGTATGTCCGGTTTTTGCGGAAATACACAATGAAACTGTCGCACCCCGGGGACACGTTTTTATGGTACAAATGCTGCGCGATGGTAAAGTCGAACCGAATCAAGAAGTGTATGATCATTTAGCGAACTGCTTAATGTGTGAGACCTGTAGTGTAAACTGTCCTTCAGGTATAGATATACATGAACTGAACGCGGCTGCCCGCTCTTATATATATGACCATAATCCAACTGTTGGTAAAGAGTTGATTTTCGATACCCTGTGGACTAATCCGGCCTTGCTTAAAACCTCCACCAAATTCTTATGGGGTGCTCAGAAAACCGGATTACAGAATCTGGCCCGTAATCTAGGCCTGATGAAAATCCTCCCGGGCGACCTGTCCAAGGCAGAAAGCATACTAACTTCGGTACCGTTAAGGTCGGGTCGTGGCCTGATCAAGGAAGTTAATCCTGCCCAGGGCGACCAACGCTACCGGGTCGGGTATTTCCTAGGCTGCGGTACTGATCTGCTGCAACCCCAGGTAGCAAAAGCTACTGTAGAAGTTTTGACCCGTAATGGTTGTGAAGTGATCGTTCCCCGTGAAACCCGCTGTTGTGGTCTGCCACATTTAGCTAACGGTAAAATGGACACCTCCCGCAAATTGCTGGCGCACAATGTCAAGATATTTAATGAGTACGACTTTGATTTTATTATCACTGACTGCGGTTCCTGTTCGTCAGCACTATCTTCCAAAAATATTAAGTTCGTTTTGGGAGGTCTCAAAATCGAAGATCAGGCCTTAGCTTTTGCTGACAAAGTAATTGACCTCACTAAATTCCTGGTGGAGGTATTGGACATCCATTTACCTGAAAATCCTCAGGCTGAGCGTCGCCGGGTAACTTATCATGATCCCTGTCATTTGGCTAATGCCCAGGGGATCAAGACACAACCACGTGAATTGTTAAGACGTATACCCGGTGTGGATTTAGTGGAAATGGCAGAGGCCAACCGTTGCTGTGGTGGCTCAGGCACCTACAGCGTTACCCACTACGATCTTTCCATGAAGATCCTCGATCATAAAATGGACAACGCTATGGAAACTGGTGCCGCTTATTTAGCAACCTGTTGCCCCAGCTGTATGATGCAGCTCCAGCATGGATTGGATCGACACAAATGGGACTGCCAGGTGGTTCACCCCATTGAGTTGATTTATGATTATTATCAAACCTTGCCAGAACTGGCTAAGGCTTGACCAGTAAAGCCCACACCCTTTCAGTCTTGAAGGGGTGTTTTTTCTTACTTTAGCCATACTTTAAATAGTAAAAAACAAGGTGGGAATCATGAGTAATCGGCGCACAAAACTGATATTTAAACAGATACGCGATGCCAATCTTCGCTACCAGCTAATAGAGAACGGTGACCGTGTAGCTGTTGGTATGTCAGGCGGCAAAGACAGTCTCGCCTTGCTCTACTTTTTAAGACTTCTCCAACAGCACACCCCTTTAATGTTTGAACTGGTTCCCGTCTATGTGGATTTAGGCTGGAACACCCCCACCGAGCCTATAAAAGAATTCTGTGCTGACCTGGGCTTAGATCTGGTAATCAAGCCTACCAATATCGGCGAGGTAGTTTTTGAGATAAAAGAAGATCGACACCCCTGTTCACTGTGCGCTAATCTTCGTCGGGGTGCCCTGAACCGATTGGCCAAAGACCAGGGGTGTAACAAAGTAGCTCTGGGACATCATCTTGATGATGTTGTGAATACTTTGCTTATGTCGATTCTATTTGAAGGCCGTTATCAGGTATTTACTCCCAAGACCTGGCTGGATCGCATTGAATTAACGGTCATTCGTCCCCTGATCTATGTTGAAGAAAGAGATATACAGCTGTTGGCAGATTCCCTCCAGTTCCCGGTGGTGAAAAACCTATGCCCGGCTGATGGGACCACCAAGAGAACTGAAGTAGCTGAGTTTATGCTGGCTTTTGAAGAGCAATTTCCCGGGGCCCGCCGCCGGTTTTTATCGGCCATTGAAAATGTTGGCCCAGATGCTTTTTGGCGCTAAGCAAACAGGTGTTTGTATAAGAGATCAACTGGTGCTATAATGTTGGCAAAGCATGATATTTAAGGAAGGTTGGTTGATATGCAGCTAAGTGATCGCCAGCAGCAAATATTGGATTATATCCGACAGCGTATCAAGAAAAGCGGCTATCCCCCGACGGTGCGGGAAATTGGAGAAGCAGTGGGATTAAAATCCAGTTCAACCGTACACTCTTATTTAGTTCAATTGGAAGAGTTGGGTTTGATCCGTAAGGATCCTACTAAACCAAGAGCAATTATACCGGTGGAAAATGATGATAACGCTCCACTCAGTGAAGGTCTGTCACTACCATTGGTTGGACGCGTAGCAGCAGGAACTCCTATTCTGGCAGAGCAGAATGTGGAGACCTACCTGTCTGTACCATCCGAATTGGTTGGCTATGGAACTCATTTTCTATTGGAGGTAAAAGGTGACAGTATGATAGAAGCCGGTATTTTGGATGGTGACTATTTGATCGTTCGCCAGCAAAACCAGGCTTCAAATGGGGAAATCGTAGTAGCAATGATGGAAGATGAGGCTACCGTTAAACGTATCTATTTCCACAGCGATCACATTGAACTTCGCCCGGAAAACAGTTCCATGCAGCCATTCCGGGTCAATGATGCGCAAATACTAGGAAAAGTGGCCGGTCTTATCCGCAAGATGTGATAAAGAAAGGAGGCAGTTATGCCTCCTCAGACCGTCAAAAAAGGGCTAATAGCTGCGTTAACTCGAGAAACCCATTCAATCGACGTACCTCAGTACGCCTCAATCATGGGTTCCCCCAGTTGCCTTGTTCTTATCCTTTTTTGCTCGCTCTGGCAGAGTGTCGACTTCTTCGACACCCTGAGGAGGCAGTTATGCCTCCTTTTTAGCTTTTAGAATTTCTCGAGATATTCGTTGATCTCCCAGTCATAGACTCGGGAGCTGTAATTTTCCCACTCTTTGATTTTCGCCAATACAAAGCGGGAGTAAATGTGCTCTCCCAGTGCTTCCTGTATTAACGTATCACGTCTCAGTTCGTTAATGGCTTCGTAAAGATTCTCGGGCAATGAGTCGATATTGTTCATTTTGCGGGTAGCCAGATCCATTTCATATATGTTCTGTTCTACAGCTGCCGGAGGTTCCAGATGGGAGCTCATTCCATCCAGGCCAGCTTTCAACACTACCGCCAGGCCCAGATAAGGATTACAAGTGGGATCCGGACTGCGCAATTCCATGCGGGTACCGATCCCCCGCCGGGCAGGAATACGTATTAAAGGACTGCGATTGCGATAAGACCAAGCAATATATGTGGGCGCTTCATAACCAGGCACCAACCGTTTATAAGAATTGACCGTGGGGTTGGTAATCGCTGAAATGGCTGGGGCGTGCTTCAACACTCCGGCCATGAAACTGCGGCATAACTTACTAATTCCATCCTTGGCGGTTCCATCATAGAAAACATTCTCTTCACCCTTAAACAGAGAAACATGCAGATGCATGCCTGAACCAGCAATTCCATAAATCGGCTTGGGCATAAAAGTAGCGTGGAGTCCATGGTGCTGGGCTACCGTGCGTACTACAATACGGAAAGTAACAATGCTGTCCGCAGTAGTCAGTGCTTGCCGATACTTAAAATCGATTTCATGCTGACCAGGAGCCCCTTCATGGTGAGCAGCCTCAATCTCAAAACCCATACTCTGCAGAGTCTGCACCATGTCGCGACGGGCTTCTTCACCTTTGTCTACCGGCGGCAAATCAAAATAACCGGCCTTATCATTAGTCTCCAGGGTAGGCGCACCATTTTCATCTAATTGAAATAGGAAAAACTCCGGCTCAGGACCCACATACATGGTATATCCCATGTCCTTAGCCTCCTGCAGTACCCTTTGCAGAGCATGGCGAGGGGATCCGGTAAAAGGCTGATTATCAGAGTCATAAATATCACAGATCAGCCGAGCGGTTTTACTGCCGTTCCAGGGCAGAATTAGAAAAGTGTCGAGATCAGGCCGCAGATACATATCGGACTCTTCAATGCGCACAAAACCTTCAATAGAAGATCCGTCAAACATCAATTCTCCATCCAGTGCCTTTTCTAGTTGATCGACAGTAATAGAAATACTCTTCATTACTCCCAGGATGTCAGTAAACTGCAACCTAATAAATACTACCTCTTGCTCAGCCGCTAAGCGCAAAATGGATGCCTTATCCAAAGTTATCCCTCCATATAATACTTGGCTGTTTTTTAATTGCCTTAGATTAACACATAATGGCTAGTCCCGCAATTAGAACACCTTGACGATAAATGAAATAACCATACCTACAGCAATCAGCAAATTGACTACAATTCCAGAAAACAGGCCTATTAATGCCCCCACGGAGGCTTTAATTGCCTGGTTAGAGTCCTTCTGCGTCCAGTATTCGCCAATAAAAGCACCCAGCAGAGGCCCAATAATGATTCCCAGGGGAGGAAACAGGATTATACCAAAGAACAAACCCAAGATAGCTCCTACACTGCCCCATTTACTGGCTCCAAAATGGCGAGTTCCCCAAACGGTTGATAAGTAACTAAACAACATGGACAAGGCCGTTATGATTCCTAAAACTATCAAGTATCCCGAACTAATTACTGTGAAACCTTCATACCAACCATAGAATAAGACCGCTACAAAAATGAAGGGAATACCTGGTAGAACGGGCAAAATGGTGCCCGCCGCACCAATCAACATGGCCACGATCACTATTATTAAAACTATATTACTCATTATCGCTCTCCTTTTTGAACTGTTAACTCCTCGAGCAAACGCTCTACCACATAGCGGACATGTTCATAACTTAGCCCACCCTGCATAAAAGCAGTATAAGGAGTTCTCAACGGGGCATCACAGGAAAGTTCTATGGATGATCCCTGAATAAAAGTGCCCGCTGCCATAATGATCTGATCCGCATAACCGGGCATATCTGCAAATTCAAGTCGCACATCACTGTCAATCGGTGATGATTCCTGGACGATCTGGCAGAATCGTTTGATCTGCTGGGGATCATTGAGAATGATAGCCTGGACAATATCCGTGCGTTTATCAAACCAGCGCGGGCTCACTGCCCAACCCATTCGTTCAAAAACAGCTGCGGTCAGCACAGCGCCCTTAAGAGCCTGCAAAACAATATGCGGGGCTAGAAACAGACCTTGGTATAGAAGACGGTTTTGACCCAGGCTAGCCCCCATTTCCTTGCCTAACCCAGGAGCCGTGAGATAATCGGCAATTTGATCCACCAAATCATTCCCGCCCACTATATATCCGCCCGATAACGCCAACCCGCCACCCGGGTTTTTAATAAGTGAACCAGCCATCAAATCAACCCCATAATCGGTGGGTTCGGTGGTATTAACAAATTCACCATAACAATTATCCACCATAATTATGGTGTGGGGATTGCAGGAGCGAACAATATCTACCAATTGTTTGATGGTATCCAAGTCCACTGCTGGACGCAGACTGTATCCACGCGACCTTTGAATCAATACCATACGGGTCTGCGTAGTTATGTAATCAGGCAATGACGTCAGATCAGCTTTCAACTCTGAAGTAAGCGGTATCTCTTGATAGTTGATACCACGGTCTACCAGACTGTTTGGCAGAGGCTTTTCATAGCCGATCACTCTTTTAAGAGTATCATAAGGAGGCCCTACTAGAGATATCAACTGGTCTCCCGGCCTGAGCAAGGCAAACAAGCAAGATGATATAGCATGGGTTCCCGACACAATTTGCGAACGCACCAGCGCGTTGGGAGCCGAAAATACATCAGCATACAATTCTTCCAGAGTATCTCGTCCCACATCCCCATAGCCGTATCCAGAAGATGATTGAAAGTGTGATTCTCGAATCCTGTGACGCTGAAATGCACGCAATACCCTGGTTTGGTTAATATAGGCAGTCTCTTCGAACTGTTGAAAAATCTCGCGCAGATCCTGTTCTACGTCTCTTATTAATTTGGAAGAATGCAATAGTGGTTCCACCTTCCCTGTATTAACGTTTTATGATTTCCGGATCAGGTAAGTCTAATTCTTCAATGGTCATAAGTTCTTTGCGCCGCAATGGTTCCCGATCAACAATGCGCAGAGCCTGCAAGCGAATAGACTTTTCGACCAAATTACGAACATAGCGGGCATTGCCGCTGTGAGGATGGCGCTGGCGCACAAACTCCTGTAAATGATTCTTTAGCTTCCAACGGCAGCCATTGGTTAATTCATAATCACGCTCAAGGTACATCTGGATGGCAATAGACAATAGTTCATCTGAATTATAATCTGCGAAATCAATGTGAATAGGAAATCGGGATCGTAAACCAGGATTGGAGCGCAAAAAGCGTTCCATTTCATAGGAATAACCCGCCAGGATAACCACTAAATTATCGCGGTTATCCTCCATAGCTTTAACCAGTGTAGAGATACTTTCCTGTCCGAAGTCCTTTTCCCCACCCTGAGACAGAGTATAGGCCTCGTCAATAAACATAATCCCTCCCAGAGATTTTTTCAACAATTCCCGGGTTTTTTGCGCGGTATGCCCGATATACTCACCCACCAGGTCTGCACGTTCTACTTCCAATAGTTGACCTTTGCTGAGCACCCCGATATCGCGAAAGATGCGACCCAGGATGCGGGCCACAGTGGTTTTACCAGTACCAGGATTGCCTTTGAAAACCATATGCAATGCATTGGGGCAGGCTTTGAGTTGCATTTGGCTGCGACGCGATTGAATAAGGGAGAAGGCGGTCACCTCTGCCAGAATTCTTTTAACATCCTTCAAGCCAATTAAACCCTCGAGCTCCATAAATGCATCGGTCTTAGGAAAGCTATTGGATGCCGCGTCATCATCCTGTGAATTATCTACATTATAGCGCATAGATATTTCCAATCTTATCACCACTTATTTAGAGTCTAGGTTAATATATGCCGAGTAGATAGAAGTGGTGATACTTGATAAGTATAAGCAAACAAAAATCCGCTCCGAGGCAAGCGGATCAATAAATATATTCATATGAAAGAGAAAGGTTCAATTAAAGAACAAAACCCGGTTGCCCGGGTTCTAATCGTCTTCGTGCTTTGGCTCCAGGTTTAGGCCAGCGATAGGCCGGAGCGGTGCCACAGTGGAAATGGCGTGTTTATAAACCAGTTGCTGCTTTTGTTCCAATTCAACAACTACCGTAAAGTTGTCGAATCCCTTTACTAATCCCTTTATTTGAAATCCGTTGACCAGGTAAATGGTTACCGGTACTTTGTCTTTCCTGACTTGGTTCAAGAATGCATCCTGAAGATTAATCTGCCCTTTACTCATTAAGGCTTTGACCCCCATTTCAATTGCTTCATTCTCATTACAAATTCTACATCTGCGAGAATAGTCCTTCCATATGCCCAGATATTTTTTCGGCCAAATCATGATCTGAGTATCGAGCAACGTCAAACCAGATGATTCTTTGGTCGCGTTTAAACCAAGTATACTGACGTTTTGCATAGTGACGGGTTTCTTTCTTAATAGCGGTGACCATTTCCGAATAAGAAAGTAAGCCATCCAAGTAGTACAATACTTGCTTGTAGCCCAGAGCCTGCATAGCATTGTTATGCAGGTCGTAACCCTGTTTATAAAATTCCTTTACTTCGTCGATCAGACCAGCTTTTAACATGATATCGACCCGGTCATTGATGCGCTGGTAAAGGGCTTCTCTTGCTAAGTAGAGTCCCACCGCTGCGAGATTGTATGTATCAGGTTGACGTTTCTGTTGCTGAGAAAAAGGCTTACCGGTCAGTTCATATACCTCGAGGGCGCGAATAATGCGTTTTTCATCCTGGGGACTAATACGCTGGGCATAATCTAGATCGATCTGTTTTAAGCGCAGGTATAAGTCAGATAAGCCATTTTGGCTGACTTCCTGTTGGAGACGCTGCCTAACTTCCTCACGAGTATCCATCGGAAAAAGGCTGTAATTGTCAACTACGCTCTGGTAATAAAGGCCGGTTCCGCCCACCAACAAAGGAATGTTATCGCGCTGGTTAATTGCGACAATCAATTCCTGAGCTGAAGACTGGTATTCTGCCACCGTAAAATCATGATCTACCTCGGCAATATCTATGAGATGATGAGGAACTACTGATTGTTCCTGGCGATTGGCTTTGGCAGTACCAATATCCATACCGCGATAAACCTGCATGGAGTCACAGGAGATGATCTCTCCGTTCAAACGCTTAGCTATTTCGATCGCTAACCCTGTTTTCCCCACAGCTGTCGGCCCTACCAGAGCTGCCAGCTTTAACACTAGGCATCACCTCATTAATGTTTAGATAGTCAACTTATGTTTATGATCCCATAAGCAAGTTTATGGGACGAGGTAGAGACGACCGTCTCAATACCCAGTCGCCTAAATTCTTCCCCATGGCTTCTCTCTTTAACAACTACTCTAAAACGAGCTACCCGACAGGCCTCCTCTAAAGTTTGCAATGATAAAGGACGTGGGTCAGCCAGATTACGCAGGGGAGAAAGCGGTTGACTGCTCCAAAGGGGTTGACGAAACATAGGATCAAAGTAGACCACATCAAAAGAATTGCTAGCCTGCTGGGCTAAGAATTCGCTATGATCAGCGTTGATTACCTCAATGCGTTGGATGGGTTCAGTGAGCCAGTAAATATCGCTGGTAAAGTGGAGCATTCCCCATTTAATAATGGCAGCAACCACTGGCGATGATTCCAGACCTACCACCTTACTATGAGTAAAAAATGAGGCCACCACTGCATCAGCACCCAGTCCCAGCGTGCAATCCAAGAAAGAATCCCCTTCCTTCACGTCACAAGCTTTTATCATGGGGTCATCCTGGTTACGCTTGTGGTAGGCACCAATACGTACCTTAGCCATGCTGGGATGAAAGAAGAATTGCTTATCACCTAAATGCAAAATCGGTCCGCTTTCTTTCCAGACCACTACCCCATCAGCATGGTGTTCCTGCAAAAGCCTAGCCAGGCCTTTTCCGGAACGTGGAATATACGGTAGTCCTATTTCCGCCAGAAAATCCTCTAAATCAGCCGAGTTTGATTCGCCTGATAGCGGGCTGGTAACGATTAATTCCAAAGTGGTCAATCCTCCACCTTTGTTTAAACTCGTTTAAACATCTTTTCCAGATCATTTTGCCCAACTTTCATTACGGTGGGCCTTCCATGGGGACAATGCTGGTATTGATCATGGTTGAGCAGATCCGTTACTAAGGCCTGCATTTCCATAGATGACATATAATCACCGGCCTTTATGGCTTGATGACAGGCCATACTTATCATGGCTTCCTCACGAAAATCTTGGTAATTACCGGTTTCCAGCAGGTCGATCAAATCCACCAGTACCTCGGTCTCCCGGCCTTGGATTAGGCTGGGTGCCTGGCGTATCAATACCGAGGATGGTCCGGCTCGATCATAACTAAAGCCTATCTTTTCTAATTGCTCCTTCTCTATTTCCAACAGATCAGCCTGGCGAACAGAAATGTCCAATGATATAGGGAAGAGCAGTTCACTACCTGGAGCGGAATGGAGATGTTGATCGCGGATACGATTAAACAGTATTCTCTCCTGAGCAGCGTGCTGGTCAATTATCCATAATCCATCTTCGGCTTCCACCAGTATATAGGACTGTAAAAGTTGTCCCAGCACCTTTAGAGGCATCGGGGCCTCCGGATTGCTACCCGTGAGAACCGACGGGCTCGATTCGGTATATACTGATGCTGGCATGGGTGGTTCATTGAGTAATAATTCCCCGGTCTCATAATCAACTTTCTCATATGAGGATGGTCGTACTATAGGCAGATGGTGTGTCGAATGCACACCGGCCAGAGCCGACCTGTCATGACTGGACAGGCGGTCAACGATCAATTGCCGCAGCCATGAAAAAACCTGTTTTTCATCAGCAAAGCGCACTTCCCACTTCTGGGGATGGACATTAACATCGACCATTTCTCGCGGTACTGATAAATTCAATATTACTATCGGATACTCGCGGGACAGCAGCAAACCCTGATAAGCCACGTCAATAGCCCGGTACAGCAGGCTACTGCGAACGGGACGGTTATTGACAAACAAAAGCTGGCTACGGCGGTTATTACGCGTGGTTTCTGGTGGAGAGATCATCCCCGCTAGGGAAAACGAATCACCCTGATGGGATATATCTAGTAGTGTTGTTACAAATTGACTGCCATACACGGCTATTGCCGCATCTCGAACTGATCCATTACCTGGTGTCTTAAAATAGGTCTTACGGCTGTTTTTTAGGGTGAAGGAAACCTCTGGGCGAGCTAAAGCATAACGGGATACCAGTTCATGAATATGGTTACCTTCGCTGACGGGACTTTTTAAGAATTTTCTGCGCGCCGGGGTGTTGAAGAACAGATCACTAACTTTGATACGGGTTCCTGGGGGGCAAGAAACCGGTTCCAGTGATCTAAGTACTCCCCCCTCGTAACATCCATACATACCCGTCTGCTCTGGTGGACAGGTATATATCTCCAAACACGCTACCGAGGCAATACTGGGCAAAGCTTCGCCTCGGAAACCCATAGTGCCGATGTTGAATAAATCATTTTCCGAGGCTATTTTACTGGTAGCATGGCGCATAAAAGCCTGAGGGAGATCCTTCTTATATATACCGTGACCATTATCCTCTACCTCAATAGTCTCAATGCCGCCCTGAGCGAAGTCGATTGCAATACGGGAGGCTCCAGCATCCAAAGCATTATCCAGCAGTTCTTTGACCACCGAGGCCGGTCGCTCGATGACCTCTCCGGCAGCGATTTTATTTATTAAATGTTCATCCAGCAGGTGTATCTTGTTCATCTAATGATGCTTTCCTCATCTTTATTGGGATTGAAGCTGCGATATTCGCGCTTGATGCGATCCTGTAAGTAGACATAATCATAACGATCATAGCGGATCATTTCCTGGTATACTACGGTGGCCTGGGCATGACAGGCTGAACAACAATTAATAGGCACCGATATACACATGACCCGGTATTGTTTACCGTTGCGTTGCTGAGCAGTCGAATCAAGCATGCGGAAACCGCAGCAATCAGGACAATTACGCAGCCGCATCTGTTGTTCTTCATGAATATAATCGGTGTCATAAAAGATGCGTTGATATTCACTGAAGAACTCACCCTGGGCACGGCGATTTTTATCGATGATATCCTGGCGACCCTTAAACAGGTTCAGCTGGGTTTCCGTCATCTTTTTGATCGCTTCCAGGTTGCGGGAAGACTCTCTAAAGTTTTCTCGGGCATAGTCAGGTTCGCGCAAATTGCTATAGTCCATACCCGCCATAGCCATAATAATGCCCATATTTATATAGGGTAAGGCGGTCTCCACTGAATAACCCCCTTCTAAAACAGCGATATGGGGAGCTAGTTTGTGGTTTAACTCAGCGTAACCCTGGGCGGTAAACCGCATATCAGCCAGAGGATCGGTATAGTGATTATCCTGGCCGGCAGAATTAACGACCAAATCTGGCTTGAATTCTTCCAGCAACGGCAACACCAGATGATCAATAACATAGTGGATACCTACATCGGTGGTCTTGGGCATCAAAGGTACATTTATGGTAGTGCCATAAGCCAGTGGCCCTCCGGCCTCATTCATAAACCCAGTACCGGGGTACAGGGTGCGCCCATCCTGATGAAAAGATACGTACAAAACATCCGGGTCATGATAGTAAATCTCCTGGGATCCATCGCCATGATGTACATCAGTATCAATGACCGCGATCCGTTTGACCTCATATCTATGACGCAGGTATTCGATCATAATAGCTTCATTATTGATATTACAAAAACCACGATTGCCATGGCTTACGGTCATGGCATGGTGTCCGGGAGGTCTGACTATAGCAAAACCATTCTTAATTTCACCTTTCATATAGGCATCAGCCAATACCAGGGTTGACCCTGCCGCCACAAAATGGGCCTCTAATAAACTGGCATTTTGATCAGGAACTACAAAATGAACAGCTGCAATATCAATAGGCTCTGCTAAGCGTGGTTTGTATTCCCGTATTTCGGGAAGATCCATGATACCCTCTTCAAATAGTTGATCCCGGGTGTAGAGTAAGCGCTCCTCTCGCTCTGGGTGAGTAGGAGAAATCGCCCAGTCAAAGGCCGGGAAAAACAATAACCCTGTTGGTTTCATCATTTCACCCCCTGAAATTCAGTAATCAATCCGGGAGCGACCTGCGCCCCAATATCAAAAATACGTCCATTTCGATCCCATCCCCGGATCAAATTAAACTGTTCTTCCAGGAAAATGGCATGATCATCCAGGTAATCATCCATCCCCCGCTCTTTCCCCAGCTGGTACAAGTATTTTATCGCCATGTCGCGGGCATCTGCCAGTTGATAATTATTAATGTCACGGCGTTCTTCCACTACTCCGCCAGGCTCCACGGCACATAGGGATCTTTCCGTATCCAGGTGCACATAAACTGCCAGAGTGGGCCGGGCTACCGCTGCCCCTAGAGCGTTGGCGACATCAGCATAGTGGTGGAGAAAAGGCTGCACCTGAAGAGACTGAGCCACACTGGGTATTACGGAGTGAGCAGCGGCACCAATGCCCACCACTCGATCCAGGGCAAAATGCCTTTGATGGACCACTTCCCACACCCGGTAGGCGGGCTCGTTTTCCCATTCCTTAAACATGTGCTCAGTGGCCTCCACCAGAGTGTTAACAACTTGTTGGATGACCATTGTGCATATATCATCTAATTGGAGAGAGCTCACCTCGGCCAGTTTCTGCAAATAAGCTTTAGAGCGGCTGGCATCACCTTGCTGCAGAGACAGACCATAATTGAAGGCATCAGTAACTGTAGCAGTCTCGCCGCCAAAGCAGGCTGCCGGCCCCTTTCTATCCACTAAAACCTCAATTTGCCCATTTTTATAGGTCAAGGAACTGTCGCCTCCTATGGCAATTGAGCGCACTGAAACTGCTTGTACATGAGTGTATTGGTTCATCAATTGTGCTCCACGGGAGGCCTGCAGAGGCAAGCCTTCTACAAGCAGCGCCAGGTCAGATGTAGTGCCGCCAATATCAATTACCAGCGAGTTATTCTTATCCATGGTAAGGGCCAGAGCACCCATAGTGCTAGCCGCTGGTCCGGAAAAGATCGTTTCACATGGGAAGTATCGCGATATCTCCAGAGGCAGGGTCCCGCCATCCGCCTTGAGAACATGTACTTCTATACCCGCTCCACGTTCCTGTAAGGCCCTTTCCACCTCATCAACAAATCGCTGCCACTCCGGTGAGATCATAGCGGTAAAATAAGCAGTAGCTGCTCGGCGCGGAAAATTTAGCCGGTTAGAAATATCGCAGCTCAAGAATACTTCCAAATCCGGATATTCTTGTTTGAGAATCTGAGCCACTTGGTTTTCATGGCTGCGGTTGCGATTGGAAAACTTACCGGCTACAGCTACCCTCTTAATTCCTATCTGTTTGAGCTGGTCGGCCACACTTTTTATTTCGTCTGGAGCCAGCGGTTCAATTTCTCGTCCGCGAAAATCAATGGCTCCCTTGATAAAGAACGTGTCAGTTGATAGTTGATAAGTTTGGTGAGGCAGGCCATATCCTGGTATCATAATAAGTGCGGTGCGCTGGCCTTTCCCGGTAGCCAATAAATTGGTCACCAGAGTAGTACTAAGCACGATACGCTGCACTTTAGTTTGGGCTGGGACTGCCGCTAAAAGATCATCCAGTACTCCCAGAATAACTGTTTGCAGGTTGTCATTATCAGTCGGCTTTTTCACCGCCTTTTTAACTTCCTGTCCGGCAAAGAGTACACCGTCAGTGAAGGTTCCGCCCACATCAATTCCAATCAACAAAATGGCCACCTCCTAAAGGTCAGGTCAAACACTCTTTCCATTCATATAATAACGATAAGGCTTCCCGGGGAGACAACTTATCTACATCCAAAGTGCGCAACCGCTGAATAATGGGATCCTCAGTGCCGAATAAGCTCGGCTGCTCCACAAGTTCCGGTGATTGCTTATGGCCTGCTTTGTTTTCCAGATCGCGCAATATTTCCTGAGCACGAGCAATGACATCCCGCCGTAAACCAGCTAATTGGGCTACATGTAAGCCATAGCTTTTATCAGCCCTACCTGGCAAGACCCGCTTTAGAAAGACCACACTATCTCCAGAATCCTGAACCGATACTGACAGATTGACTATCCCGGGAAGAGCTTCCTCTAACTGGGTCAGTTCATGATAATGGGTGGCAAATAAACTGCGGGCCCTAATATCGTCAACTATAAACTCAGTTACAGCCTGAGCCAGGCTTAATCCATCGTAAGTGCTGGTCCCCCGGCCGATTTCATCCAGAATGATAAGGCTGTCAGGAGTAGCATTGTTGATAATATTGGCTACCTCGACCATCTCTACCATAAAAGTACTCTGTCCGGCACTTAAATCATCAGACGCACCTACCCTAGTAAACAACCGGTCTACCAATCCAATGCGAGCATGATCAGCGGGAACAAAGCTCCCCATCTGCGCCATCAATACCAGCAAGGCAGTTTGCCGCATATAGGTGCTTTTTCCGCCCATGTTAGGGCCGGTAATGATAGCAAACCGGGCTTCCTCTTGGTTTAGTTTAACATCGTTGGGAACAAAACGCGAATTGACCAAATGCTTCTCAACCACCGGGTGGCGGGAGGCGCGGGCATCAATTAGGCCACTATTATCCATAATAGGCCGCACATAGTTATTAGCATAGGCCGCTTCAGCTAAAGACAATATAACATCCATAATCGCCATTTGTTCTGCTGTCTTCTGGAAACGAGGTAAAAATGACAATAGATCTTCCCGTATCTGACAGAACTCCGCATATTCCAGAGCAAAAAGTCTCTCTCGGGCTCCCAGTATACGTTCTTCGTACTGCTTTAGTTCATCACTGATAAACCGCTCGTTGTTGACCAGAGTTTGTTTGCGGTGATAGTCAGCCGGCACCAAGTGAAGATTGGATTTGCTCACTTCTATGTAATAGCCAAACACCTTATTGTAAGCAACTTTTAGGTGTTTGATGCCGGTTCGTTCCTTTTCACGATTCTCAAAGGCAATCAGCCAGTCAGAACCTGCCCGTGACAATTCGCCCAGTTCATCTATTTCCGGTGAGTAACCAACCCTGATTATATCTCCTTCACGTAAAGACAAAGGCGGGTCATCGTCGATAGAGCGTGCAATAAGATCGTGCATATCGGTTAGGGAATCCAACTTGGCAATATCTTTGAGCATTTCACAGCTTGTCGCAGCCAGCAGATCCCTTACTAGGCTCGCCTTTTCCAAAGAATGTTGGGTTGCTACCAGATCTCGCGGATTTGCTAGTTGACTGCCTATTTTACCGGCCAGGCGCTCCATATCGTATACCTCTCCCAGGGCTTGCCGTAGGTTGCTGCGCAGCGCCAGATCATCAATCAGTTCCTGTATGGCATCATGACGGATTTGTATTTGCTGCAGATCTCTTAAAGGCAGTTCAATCCAACTCTTTAATCTTCTTCTGCCCATAGAGGTGCAGCAATGATCCAGTATTGACAACAGTGAACCTTCTCTTTTGCCGTCCCTTAAAGTGCTGGTCAATTCCAGGTTGCGGCGGGTGCCTACATCCATATCTAGGTACTGATTAATATAATGAAGGCTGATATTTTGCAAATGATAGAGGTGAGCCTGACAGGTATTTTCCAAATAACTGATGATAGCAGCAGCCGCATAAACGGCTAAATCATGTGCGGCAGTGATGCCGAATCCTTCCAGGGTCGTTACCTTGAAGTGCTTTAGCAAAATCTCATCTGCCCTAGCATAACTGCGGGGAAATTCTGCTGTAACCAGGGGGAGATGAGTTAATTCAGCCTGCTCCCCTATCCACAGGGAAGGCTGATCTTCGGCCAGGAGGCACTCGCTAGGATTCAGCCGCAGCAGTTCAGCGTAGAGCAAAGCGACAGCATCTTTACCGTTCCACTGGCAAACCTTGAATTCGCCGGTAGATATGTCGGCAAAGGCTAAACCGGCGCGTTCATCATCAATACATACCGCTGTCAGATAATTGGCGGCCATTTCGGAAAGCATATTATCTTCGATAACAGTGCCCGGGGTTATAATTCGTACAATTTCTCGTTTGACCAATCCTTTGGCTTCCCGAGGATCTTCCACCTGGTCACATATGGCCACTCGATAACCCCGAGCAATAAGCTTGGCTATGTAGGTTGAGGCGGAATGGTGAGGAACTCCGCACATGGGGATGCGCCCAGCGTCCCCGCCGTCACGAGCGGTCAAAACTATTTCTAATTCGCGGGAGGCTACTTGAGCATCCTCAAAAAACATCTCATAAAAGTCTCCCAGACGGAAGAACAGCAGGCAATCCGGTTGCTGGTTTTTGATTTCCAGGTATTGTTGCAACATGGGCGTATACTTTGACATACTTGAAACCCCTCAAAAAGAAAGACTTAGATTTCTAAGCCTTTCTGTGTCGTATTAATATTGGTTATGAATAAAAGTTCTAACTACAGCCGCCTCCACAACTATCACAGCAGTCACTACTGCAACCGCCGCCGCTTCCGGAAATAGCTTGGTTCATGGCAAAATAAACGCCCTGCATCAAATTGTCAAAGCTCTCTTGAGCTTGAACTAATTCGTTTATCACACTATTAGCAGTCAATTGCTGTTCTAGAATATTAAGGTGGTCTTCCTCCGCCTTAGTAACCAACAATCCGTCCTGGAATTTGTTGTCCAATTTGGATTTGGCATCCTGATATTTCATCAGCAGGTCATAGGCGTTGCTGTCCTGAGTAAGCTTCATCTGTAAAGCCTTCAGACGATCTACCTCGTCAGATTCAGCCACAGCAGACCCAAGTTCAAACGCTAAGCGGATAATTTCTTCGTTAGTCAATGTCTAGTCCTCCTAACCATTTATGCAGTCTGTCTGCATTTTTATAAATCAATCACTGCCCTTATTCTAGCATGACGAGATCAGCAATAAAATTGTTTCATCCAAGAAATTTCAATTTTTCTTATATCATCTTAACATTTCGATAACACATCCCCGAATAGTGAAAAAGTTTTACCTTCGGTTATTTTTACGGGAAGAATCTTACCTACTAAATCATCAGAACCAGATATTATCACAATGCGATTGGTGCGGGTCCGGGAAGTCAGTTTGCTCTTATCAGTTTTACTGGGCCCTTCCACTAAAACTTCTTCCACTTGTCCTTCCAGCGATTGATTGATTTCGCGCGCTATGCGGTATTGAAGAAGATTTAATTCACTAAGCCGAGCCTTTTTAGTTTCCTGGGACACTTGATCCGAAAAATCGGCTGCCCGCGTGCCCCGGCGTACCGAGTACATAAAGGTAAAAGCAGCATCAAAACGTACCTTCTGAACCATATCAAGTGTATCGGCAAAATCCTCCTCCTGTTCACCGGGAAAACCAACGATAAGGTCACTGGTGATAGCCACTCCCGGAATCAGTTCGCGCATACGGGAGGTCAGTTCTAGATAGTGTTCCCGGGTATAGGCGCGGTTCATACGTTGGAGAATACGGTTGCTGCCTGATTGCAGCGGAACATGAATATGTTCGCAGATCATCGGGTTGTCAGCGATGCGCTTAATTAGTTTCTGGGACATATCCTTAGGATGAGAAGTAGTAAACCGAATTCGATCTATACCCTCAACCACAGAGGTCATTTCCAAAAGATCTGCAAAATCAATGGTTTCATCGAGACCCTTACCATATGAGTTTACATTCTGCCCCAGCAAAGTTACCTCTCGATATCCCTGCATAGCCAAATTTTTAACTTCGCCTAAAATGTCCGCGGGGCGCCGGCTTCTTTCCCGGCCTCTGGTGTAAGGAACAATGCAATAGCTGCAGAAGTTATTGCATCCGTACATAATATTCACGAAAGCGCTGATGCCGGCCTGCCTAACGGAAGGCAGACTCTCTTCCACTGCCCCCTCCTTTTCCCACACCTGAAAAACTGGCTTACGAGTTTGTTTGGTCTGTTCGATCAAATAGGGCAATTCATGAAGGTTATGAGTACCAAATACCACATCTACCCCCATCCTTTTCAGGCGGGCCTGGACATCAGGAAGCTGAGCCATACAGCCGCCAAAACCAACGATCATATCGGGATTGTGGCGCTTCAAGACATTTATTTCACCCAGTTTTCCATAAACTTTGTTCTCCGCTGAGTGACGTACGCTGCAGGTGTTAAACAGTATAACACTGGCATCTTCGGGGTTTGCGGCTGCACAATAACCCATAGCTTCCAATAGTCCGCTCATTATTTCCGAATCTCGAACATTCATCTGGCAGCCATAAGTAATGATATAGTAGGCTGGTGGTTTCTCAAGTTGCAGATTCACTGGTTTTGATCACCTCGCATTTATATATTATACCTGTTTTTACCCAAATATCTTAAAAGGATGATAAAAAGGCCCAATCCGTCACTGGATCGGGCCTTTCATAGCCATGGTTATGATTAGGCAGTCGCTTTACTGGTGTTTTTCCAAATACTCATCTTTCAAATTACAACGTTGTCATCATCATGAACCCTTAATACATCTGGTATCCTTCCTACATTTTTGTCAGTACGGCAGGATTGGCAAGACTTAAAAGTCTTTCTCCCGAGAGTGCTCGGATAATTTCCTGAGCGGCCTGCTGCTGCAGACTTTGTTGGGCTTCTTCTGTGTACCAGGCAGAATGAGGTGTTATTACCACATTGGGCATATTCAACAGCTCATTCTTAGGCTCAATCGGCTCCTGTTCGCTGACATCAAGTCCAGCTCCGGCAATTTTTTCCGTTTTAAGAGCGTGTATCAAAGCAGTCTCATCCACCAGAGCACCACGAGCAGTGTTCACCAGGATACAGTTCTTTTTCATCTTCTCAAAGGAGTGCTCATTCATTAAATGAAACGTTTCTTTCGTAACTGGGGCATGTATAGACAAAATATCGGCTGAACTCAACACTGTATCCAAATCAGCCAGTAATACTTGACAAGAAGCGGCGGAGCTCTCATCAATATAGGGATCAAAGGCCATAACTTCCATGCCAAACGCTTTGGCCTTATCGGCCACCATGCGAGCAATTCGCCCCAAGCCTATCATTCCCAAAATTTTTCCCCGCAGACGGAACAGCGGCTTGGCCAATTTGTAATCCCATGTTCCTTCACGAACCGCTTGATTGAGATGGACTATCTTACGGGCACTGGTCAGCATCAAGGCTATAGCATGATCAGCAATATCTTCCAGACCGTAATCGGGTATATTAGCCACCATGATACCACGTTCAGTAGCAGCAGTTAGATCGATACAATCAAGTCCCACCCCATAACGTACTATTGCCTTACATTTTTCCATATGGTCCATTACATTGCTGGTGATACTGGCATACTGTACCAATATGGCGTCGGCATCACAGGTGGCTTCGATTAACTCCTGTTCAGTCTGACAATGACACTTAACAAACTCTGCTCCCATCTGGGACACGGCTTCTTCTTCCCAACACAGTGTTTCGAATTCATAATCAGTAATAACTACTTTAAGCGGAGTTGCCATCTGATAACACTCCTATCATGTTCCTATTTTTATAACGCTACATATCATTATAAAAGATTCTGATTATTAAGGCGGCTTTTCGGTGTAGAATAGTCAACATTGTAAGATGTGTTAAATAAATCTAACCTTCTTGCTTCAGTGAAACAAGTAAAACAATAAAAAAGACCGCCCCTTAAAGGACAGTCTCCGTTAGATCCATATTTATTCCTGATCACCAATAATTTCTTTTATACTCTGTTTGACCTCAGTTATCATAATGCCACCTGCATAACGTGGTTCTCCGTTAATTATCGTTACCGGATAGGGATAACCCATCTGCAATACTTTCGACATAGCAGGGTAATTATCGAGTCCTTCCTTATCAACATCCACATAGTGAACTTCAACTTGCGTGCCAAAGGCTTCACGTAAATCTTCAGCCAATTTATTAACCATTTCTTCCTGACTACTGCTTGGTCCACAACCACTTGATGATGGACAGGAAGTGCAGTCACATCCACTGTGTACCTGGGTGCCGTTGAGAATCTCTACCAGAATTTTTTCGTCTGCCATAATAAACCTCCCTGGAATGTTTGCCTTATACAGCGATGATATCAGGAACCCCCCTTGAACACAAATGATATTCCAGATATTACAGTGCTTATTTTCGAACCGTGTCAAGACTAGCGGCAGGTTCTACCATCTATCTAGTGACATCGTGAATGTTTCCGTATCGTCAATGTTATCCAGATCCATACTGAGCTTTTTTAGCATTTGTTGGATCTGTCCCTGGTAACCTAAATAATCAGTTCGTTGCACCTGGTGTTCACTGCGGCTGGCCAAATCGGAAAACAATTCATCCAGTTCTCCTAGATAGGTAAGTGCTTCGTTCAAGAGCGTTTCGGAATTCATGTTTTCTACCTCCTAATAATTTCTTCAACTATAGTTTGCTCTCAGACTGAGCTTTTCAAACCGCTTTTCCTGAACAAAACGTCATGGCATTAATATAAATTGTCGACTGAATAATTAACGATCAACATCAAATAATATTGATGATAATACATTAGAAAAGGAGAACTGGCATGAAGCATAATCCAGATGATCGCCGTGATAATGTAGAAAGAATACAGTTTAATATTGATCATACTATTCAAAATATCGACCTTGCTGAGGAGATAATTGCTAAAACTGACGACCCTAAGACTAAACAAGCCTTGCAGCAAAAAAATGAGCGTCGCGAAGAAGCGTTGGATAGTATGCGAGTGGAAATACGAGACGAAGCCACTGATCGTGAACAGGGTTACGAGTAGGAAGGGGCAATTGCCCCTTCCTACTTGGTTACTACAAGACCAGATTGTGTTTTTTGATGGTTTATCAAAAGGGCATAAATTCGCTTGCCTATAACATAAACTAATGATAAAATACTATCAATTTAACAGATCAGTCAGGCAAAGGCCGGGCCCTATCAATTGGGCAGCGGAAAATTACCGTGGGACTATTATATTGGGAAATATAAAAGTTCAACGGTAATTTTTTTACCTTAAATCAGGGGGAGGTTTTAGTTGTGGATCGCTTCATGGGGGGTATTGCCGATTATCTGCTGAAAAGCACTGTAGAACGTTCAAACACTCAGCCTATGGATAAGCCGGAATATCGAAAGAAGGTAGCCTATCTGGAAGCTTGGGTAAGCATTATCGGCAATATCATTTTAGCGGCCATAAAAATGGTGTTTGGTATTATGCTTAACAGTATTTCTATGTTGGCTGATGCTGTTCACACCGCTTCCGATGTGTTAACTTCCTTGGTTGTAATACTGGGTTTTAAGATGTCGTCTATACCAGCCGATGAAAAGCATCCCTATGGTCATGGACGAATTGAGTTTATTGCTACACTTCTGATAGCCTTAATGCTTTTAGCTGTGGGAGTGAAATTTGGTTTCGATTCCTACCAGCGATACCTGGTCAACACCCCGGTCAGTGGTAATTATCTGGTAGTAATATTTATGGTTGCCGCAGCATTGTTTAAGGAGCTAATGTCGAGATTTTCAATAGAACTGGGCAACCGCATTGATTCGCCCGCGTTAATTGCCGATGCTTGGCATCACCGTACCGATGCCATAGCTTCAGTTTTAGTAGCCCTAGCAATTTTTGCATCCCAATTTGGCTATTATCGGGTTGACGCTATCCTAGGTTTCGCTGTTTCTATCTTAATAATCTGGACGGGTATAGAAATATTTTTAGACTCCTGTTCAAAAATAATTGGTGAATCAGATGACAGTCAACTTGAAAGGATCGATGAATTGGCCCACGCGATTCCCGGAGTAATATCTACCCATAGTATTGCCGTCCATGATTATGGTACTCACAAGATGATATCTTTACATATTGAAGTAGAAGGATCACTGCCACTCATCAGGGCTCACGATATAGCTGATAAAGTTGAAGATGTTATCAACGAGGACTTATATGCTGTGACAACGGTACACCTGGACAGCTATAAAGATACTCCCTAAAGAAGTGGAAAAGCACCCTCTTGCATCTAATAATTATAGTCAGGTCGAGGCAAGCTAAACAGAAAAAGAGGTGTCACTTATGCTGGTCGATCGTGCTAGGGAGATCATGGAATCGAAGGGTGTTATCGAAGTTCTTTATCAAGGACATTCGGTATGGATTGAACAGTTGGAGCAGGATTCTGCTCACATTCGCCGGTTAGATGATGATCGCCATCTAAATGTTCCCATAAATATGCTGGCAGAGACTGAGTAACCGGCAACAAACATGACCACCGCATGTTTCGGTGGTCTATTACTTTCAAGAGCTTTTCTTGGGCATATTGTTCTGTTATTGATCAACTGGAGGAAAACCAAGAACAAAGGTGGTTCCTTGATGAGAGGACGTTACCTGTACGGAGGCTTTGTAACTATTAAGAATGCCGTAGGTAACGTAGAGACCCAAACCAGTACCGTACTCTTTAGTGGTTGTGAAAGGCTTGCCCAGGTGAGCTTGTATTTCAATCGGTATACCATGTCCTTTATCTTCAATCTCCAGGACGACTGTATCATCATGCATATAAGTACGTATTTTCAGAACTCCTCCGGCGGGCATAGCTTCTAACCCATTGCGAACCAAATTAAATATTATCTGCCGCAAATCATTAGGATCAACCACTATATCGGCAATGTCACTAGTAAAAACGACTATATTTTTATCTTCCTTAAGCGCATCGGCTTGCAGTAAGGGTAACAATGCACTTAATGTTTCATTCAAATTATGTTTATCTATAATGCGTTCCTTTTGTCTGGCTAGAGATAGATACTCAGAAATAATCCTATTGGCGCGATCCAGTTCGTCAATCATCAAGCTAAAATCGTGCTTATGCGCTCTTAGGTCCTTTTCGTTCTGCAGTAGTTGGAGAAAACCTTGCACGGATGTCATCGGGTTTCTAATCTCATGAGCTACGCTGGCAGCTAGTTTACTGATAATTTCTACGCGCTCCATTTCAAGCGGGCTTGGGGAGTAACTGTAGTCTTCTTTACAGTTAAGAAAAGAAATTTGGTGGTTTTGTACTAAACCCAAAATCTCATGCATTCCGCACTTACTTAATTGGTAGGAACACAGAGCGATCATTTTAAGAGCGCCTATTTCGCTTTGAATTTTGGCTTCATAATCTATATAATCTGTCCAGAACCTTTGATCTATCCAGGTAGTGCTACTACATACCCTGAGGCCGTCATAGCCCTTGGCAAGCGCATCGGTAGTTTTATCGCTCCAGGCCTGTAGCAGTACCTGGGGTTCCTTAAAATTGGCACGATCAAAAAACCATTCAGAATGATGGTGGAATTCTATTTGGTCAGAGTAGGATTGGATATTAGGGATAGCGGCCTCCAAGCCTTTAATAGCCTCACTAACACTAATAGGCTCAGCAACTACCCAAATACAGAATTCATTATGTTGGAGCCCGGCCAGTAAAAATGGGATAACCATGTCCATTACATCGCTCTTGCTTTCGGAAAAGCTACATATATGTGTTCCCCACGGTACATCTGCCAGGAATGGCAAACCAATTTGGCGTAGGTTTTCGGATTGTTTACCGCCCATTTTACCCTCCCCGTCATAATATATCTGCTTTCGCCAATCTTCTTAAATAATCCTTTATAAATGTTTTATTTTTTAGTATCTGATCCCCTTAAATAATTCTTGAATATATTCGTAATGCACATTAAACAAGCCTAAGGATTCGCCAGCAATCCTAAAAGCTAAGCCATCGACATTGACTAAACTCCATTAATATAGTAAGCTTTGTTCAATTATTAAGGAGTGTATTGCTAATTGGACGAGATTCCTGAGCGATGTATCTTAATTAAGCAGCTTGGAAATAATAGGCGGCACGTGTTTAACGAGCAGATTTTGGTATCTGTTTGGTAATAATATGTGTCGCTTTTTTCTTTGGCCAATTGTCTCAGGATACACACTGTATTTCGGCTGAATGGTTTGGTAGTTTTTAGGGGGTTCTTAATTGTCAGGAGATCACTTATTATGGCCACTGCTCTTGCAGTTTGTTCTTATTATAACTAACGCCATATTTGCTTGTGCCGAAATAGCGGTAATTTCCATGAATGATACTAAATTGGCCAAACTGGTCAGTATGGGTGATAAACGCGCTATTCGTCTAGATGAACTCACGAAGCAGCCCGCCCGTTTTCTGTCCACTATTCAGGTAGGTATCACCCTGGCCGGCTTTTTGGCTAGCGCTTTTGCCGCAGAGAACTTTTCAGATCCTTTGGTAAATTGGCTGGTTGGTCTAGAGGTGGCTATAGCCCCATCTACTCTTAACACTATCGCTATTGTGGTCATCACCCTTATACTGTCATACTTTACACTAGTATTTGGTGAACTGGTTCCCAAGCGAGTGGCTATGCGCAAAGCAGAACAGTTAGCTCTGGCTATGTCAGGACTGGTTTACTTTGTATCCCGAATCTTTAGTCCTATTGTCTGGTTATTAACTGTCTCTACCAACTCTTTGCTGCGAGTTATAGGAATCGATCCTCTGGCAGATGATGATGATATTACCGAAGAAGAAATACGTATGATGGTGGATGCGGGCAGTGAAAGAGGTGCTATAAGCCATAATGAAAAGGATATGATCCAAAGAATCTTTGAATTCAATGACAAAAATGCCGAGGATATTATGACTCATAGAACTGATGTAGCTATTCTTTGGATGGATGAAACTGACCACCAGTGGGAGGCAACTGTTATTGAAAACCGCCATTCGGTTTACCCGGTATGCGATGAAAGTCCTGACGATATTATTGGCATCTTAAAAGCCAAAGATTTCTTACGGCTGAAAGATAGAACTCGAGCACATATTATTGAACTAGCTCTCAAACCGGCTTACTTTGTACCTGAAACCGTACGAGCTGATGTATTGTTTCATAACATGAAAAACACCCGCAATCACTTTGCCGTTGTGTTGGATGAGTATGGAGGGATGAGCGGTATCATAACCATGAACGACCTTTTGGAAGAAATAGTAGGAGACCTGGAAGATGATGATACCGTTCCGGCAGAAACACCTTTGATCGAGCAAATTGAGGCAGATACCTGGCAAATAGCTGGACCGGCTCCCCTAGATTTAGTCTCCCAAGAGTTGGGGGTAGCACTACCTGAAGATGGCTATGACACTTTCGGTGGCTTGATATTTGGCTTATTAGGCACTGTTCCTGAAGATGGGAGTACACCTCAACTTAAAATCTACGGACTGATCATCAAGGTAACCGAAATCAAGAATCACCGCTTGGAAACGGCCTTAGTTACCTTCGACCAGCAAGCAGTCATGGTGGGCCAGGGTTAGTATCACACTTAAATCGATCACTTATTTCATCGGAATACATAAGGGGGTATCTTTTCCAGCATTTAATGAAAAGATACCCCTCTGGTTTTAGTTTGAGCCGCCAACTAGCTTACTGCTCTATATTTCTGCCGCCAGCGCGGCTTTTCAATTTTCCCGGACGGTCGTTCATCCTTGTTGCCCTTCAAAAGTCCCGACGTCTTAACCGCTAGTTTGCCAACTCCGCCCTGAGGGGGCTACCAAGTTCTCATCTGCTACCCTG
>CAZTZX010000019.1:0-31789 GCA_964618175.1 uncultured Syntrophomonas sp.
CGCTTCTTTTGAGCCAAATGGGAGACACTATCACGGTTAGCGCCCCTCGAGGCACGGCTCATTATCAGGTACTATCCGCAGTTATGACTTAACATAACATAAGATTAGAAAGGCACACTGGCTGGAAATCGACGAGCACACTCGCGCGATATCCAGCTTTTTATTTCTGCGATTTATTCTCACAATTAATCAACTTTTCGCCAAGCCGGATTCTTCTGGCTTTTCTGGCATTCTGAGCGTAGTGAAGAATCTAGCCCCCTTCGAAGACCACTCATGTCCTGCCGGCATCATTATTAAGGTAACCCTCAGTTTAAAACATTGCCCTGTTCCGAATACTTTTCTCAATAATCAAACTATTCCGTAAATAATATATATTATAACGTAATTCATTTTTCCGGATATTCTTTTAACTTTAATTACACTTTGCTATAATATTTAATATATATTGCTATTAGTAATACAAGGGGGGTAATTTGGTGGGTAGAGATTATATGCAAATGTACAAAGAAAAGCTCTGTACTGCAGCTGAGGCAGTGCAGTGCATTGAATCGGGGGACTGGGTAGACTACGCCTTGTTCAACGGTCAGCCCGTAGCCTGTGACAAAGCGCTGGCTGCTCGCAAGTCAGAATTGAAGGATATTAAGATCATGACAGCTGTTACACTTCCTCCTATACCCGAAGTAGTGCTGCAAGATCCCAAGGGCGAGGTATTTACTTATTTGGACCTCCAATTTAGCGCCGCCAGCCGGATAATGCAAGACAAGTGCGATGGTGTTTTTTATCATCCTGTTAATTTTGGAGAAGCAGAAGCATATTTTTCAGGAGTTTGGGATGATCCAGACAAGTATGGTACTGTTCACCGCAAAGCATTCATAGTGAGAACAGCTCCTATGGACAAGAACGGTTATTTCAATTTTGGGTTGCACAACGCTGTAACCTACGCTCAGATCAAAAGTGCCGAGAAAGTAATCGTGGAAGTAAACAGCAATATTCCCGTAGCTTTGGGAGGCGCACGGGAACAGGTGCATGTTTCCGAAGTGGACTACATAGTGGAAAGTGAAAACGAGCCACTCTTTGCTCTGCCAAACGTTGAACCGACTGAGGTTGATCAAAAGATCGCCGAACATGTTATGAAGCATATTCACGATGGATGCTGCATTCAATTGGGAATAGGCGGTATGCCGAACCTGGTCGGAAAAATGATCAACCAGACGGACTTGAAAGATCTGGGCGGCAACACGGAGATGCTGGTAGACGCTTACATGGATATGTGGGAATCGGGTAAAATGAACGGCAAAAAGAAAAACAAGGATGATGGCAAGATCGTTTATACTTTTGCACTGGGAAGTCAAGAACTCTATGACTGGGTAGACAACAATTCGGCTCTGGCTTCCTATAACGTAGGCTATGCTAACCATCCTATGCAGTTGGCTACTATTGATAATCTGATCTCCATTAACCAGGCCTTACAGGTAGATTTGTTTACTCAAATTAATGCCGAGAGTTCTGGTCCTCGTCAAATTTCAGGAAATGGTGGTATGTCAGACTTTGTACTTGGTGCTTATTGGTCCAAGGGTGGACGCAGTCTTATTTGTTTGCCCTCTACCTACACCACCAAAGATGGGACTCTGGTATCCCGTATAGTACCTAGCTTTGCTTCGGGCAGCATCACCACGGTTTCCCGGCAATTTGTCAATATTATAGTTACTGAATATGGGTGGGAGTCTTTCAAGGCTACGTCCACCTGGGCAAGAACCGAGAAACTTATTTCCCTGGCTCATCCAGATTTTCGCGATGAACTGGTACAAGCAGCCGAAAAAATGAAGATATGGCGCCGAACTAACAAGATTTTATAAGCCTTGGTAGCTTACTTGTCAAGCCATACCTCAAAGCCCCTGGTTTGGTCCTGTAAACCAGGGGCTTTGTTTACTGTTTCCTGCCTCCCGGCCTCATCAAAATCTTTGCAGTGTAGTTACTTATCGAACGAAGCATTCGATCCTAGTTATTATGCTATTATGTACATTAAGAGGCGGAGCTTGAAGTCAATTATTTTCGATAAGCTTATATGGGGTGAATCCTTGGATCGGTTCGAACAATCTAAATGGGATCCGGAGTCAAGCTCATTCTGGGAAGAGGAATGGGAGGATGATTATATTCCTCCTAAACGCCGTACCTGGCCGATGAGGATTGGAGCTCTAGTGCTATTGGTAGCCTTTGTGGCTTTTGCATTTGCCTGGCTACCCAGAATTTTGCCTCCTCATCTGGATTTCTTGCATCAGAATCAGGAGTTATCACAGGATCAACTAGTAATAAGCAGCCGCCCGGCGGTAGTAGGTATCCAGGTGGCGAAAACCGATGGAATAGTCGGCTCTGCCAGCTATGGGACCGGTTTTAATGTTGATCCCCAAGGATTGATAATTACCAACCGCCATGTAGTGGAAGAGGCTCAGTCAGTGCAGATCACTTTTTATGAAAATAAAGAGATCATCAGTGATGCAATTGAAATTGTAGAAGGAGTAGACCTGGCCATTATCAGGTTAGAGGATAACGATCTACCCTCCCTGCCCTTAAGCGATCAGCTAGTAGCAACTGGTGATACGGTGACTATCATTGGCAACCCACGGGGGGTTTCCCGGGTCGCCATACGAGGCACGGTAGAGGGCTACTACCAGGGTAGCGATGCTGCTCCCGTGGTGTTCAGCATCGAAGCACCCATTGAACCAGGCAGCAGCGGAAGTCCGGTTTTGAATGAACAAGGTCAGGTAGTCGGAATCGTTTACGCCCTGCAAACACCAAACTCTACTAGTAATGCATCAAAACTAGCTCTGGCCATTCCCATAACCTACCTTCCCTGAGTCATATCACCTTACTTTCAACCAAGCGCCCCTAAATTGCCATACTATTTGTAAAATTAGCACATTTTGGTTGACCTCGCTTATTTATTTGTTAAGATAGTAAATAGGAATTCCTTATTATGGTTTAGGAGGTAGATTTATGTCTGACCCCAATGTTGTCACTCAGACTCCCCCCCAGCCTGATGCTGATGCTATGGCCGCTATTATGGCCAAAATAGCACGTGTTCAGAGAATTCTCGGCTTCCTGGCTTACGTTCAGCTGTTGTTGGCCCTGTTTTTCCTGGCCTCTCCTTTTCTGCCGGGCGCCCTTAGTGTATCAGCTTACGGCTCCGGGTTCATGCTAGTAGCCCCCTTCTTATTGGGCCTAGCTTACGCAGCCAATTTTGCCAAAAAGGATCTTACCTTTGCTAAAGTAGCTCTCCGCAATACAGCCATCTCGCAGATAGGCCTTCTGCTTATTGCCTTGTACGGTTATCTCATTGCTCCTTCTATGGTGATCCTCATCATTGCCGCTATCGCTCTTATCCTGGGTGGCCTTCCCTTGATCGTCATTTATCAGGCTTCCAAACAATAGTACCGTTATATAAGTAGGCTCGAGCTAAGGTTCGAGCCTTTATTTTGGCTGGCTGTAAATGCTTTTATCTAAACAGATGGGTTATTATGTTAGTAGTACTGCCGTAACATTGATATTATAAATAAGTAAGCCTAGTATTCTAAAGGAGGATTAGCGGGTTGACGCTAAACGAGAAGCATATCAAAGGATTGATAAAACTGGTAAACCAAAGCCCGTTTTTTCAACTGCTTTCCATGACCATCGAAGATATGGGAGTGGGCTTTTCACACCTGCAAATAGAGCTGGATCACAAGCACCTGTCACCCTACCTAGCCATACAAGGAGGAGTATATTCAGCTCTGATCGATGCGGCCGCTTACTGGGCTGTTTACGCAGAACTTCCTGAAGAAGCCGGGTTGATAACTATGGATGTCAATGTAAATAATTTAGCCTCTATCAAGGAAGGCACTATTCGGGCCAGCGGCAGACGTCTAAAGATAGGCCGTTCTATATGTCTGGCTGATGTCATCGTTGAAGATAACCATGGCCGAATACTGTCGCAGGGCACCTCTAAATTGCTGGTTACGCAAGGATTACAGCCCACTGCCCAGATCGCTCAACTAGCCGGAACCAGTCTGCCACCGAAGTTTCTATAACCGCCTCCAACCACATCACATCGCTGGCTTCTTGTCGCTATCCATCCCGTGCAACCCACCGATAGCATAGGCCGTCTCTGGCTGTAATTTTTTTCTGACTGTCACGCAGTTTAACCCCATCAAAACAAAAAATGCAAAAAACAGTTGCTGCTCTATTGACTTGTCGGTATATTAGGAGCAGAGAAACTTTTCGAATCGGAATTTTAAGGGGGGAAGTAATTGGGCTGTATCCATGGTCGTATCTACAGATCGCTGTATTTGCAGCAGTCTAAGACTCAAGTCAATTAAGGAGGTCTACATAATATGGAATATAAACTGTTGAAACTAGAAAAGAAGGAAGGGGTAGGCATCGTTCTATTTGACAATGCCGAGCAGATGAACCCTACCAACCCCGTTACGGTAGCAGAACTAACTGGTGCTTTTACCGAATTTAATAATGACCCCGAGGTGAAAGCTGTCATTATTACTGGCGGTGATAAAATCTTTGCCGCTGGTGGTGATATTCCTTATATGGCCGAAGCCAGCGTGCAGGACATGGAAGAATTCATCAGCAACGCTCAGTTCATGGTCGGGCTTATTACCTCTTCACCCAAACCTTATATTGCCGCTATTGCCGGACCGGCGCTGGGTGGTGGCACGGAGATCTCCATAGCTTGTGACATCCGCATAGCAGCCGATAATGCTTTATTCGGACAGCCGGAGATAAATCTGGCCATTGTCCCTGGTTGCGGAGGAACGCAACGTCTGGGACGGGCTATTGGCTGGAGCCGGGCTAGGTATCTGGTCTTGACCGGCGAGATCATTGATGCCCAGACCGCTTTAAGTATCGGTTTAGTTAACAAAGTGGTGCCGGTAGCCGAGCTGCAGGAAACCGCTTTCAAGCTAGCCAGATCACTGGGCCGTAAGAGTCCGGCTGCCCTGCGTACAGCCAAGGAAGCCATGAATTATGCCGAGAATAGTTCTCTAACAGCAGGTCTGGAGCATGAACAAAAAGTCTGGTCCCTGCTCTTTGCCGGTACTGATCAAACCGAAGGCATGAAAGCATTTCTGGAGAAAAGAAGGCCGCAGTATACTGGTAAATAGAACTCTCTAACCCAACAAAAAGCACGGGGCGATGTGTGCATCGCCCCCTAGTATCGATTGCATCAAGTAGGAAGCAGGATAGTTAGTCCTGCTTCCTTGCTCTTACAGAACGGACCGTACTTTTTCCCTACCCGGCTCCTGAAACCTCTATTTCGAACTACTACTCTGGGTAGTTTGAAAACGATCCAACATTATAACTGCATAAGTTACTGATTTTTATGTCTTGAAAGTACTGCTTCGCATTAGCATGTGCCTCGCCAACGTAGGGGAAGACGCCCACATCATCCCGCTTTCCTAGGAGTGTCTAGGCCAGGGCTCCTCCGTCCACCACTATGGTTGCGCCGGTGGTGTACGAGGACGCGTCTGATGCCAGGTAAAGTACCGCACCGCACATCTCGTCCGGCTGGGCCGCCCGATGAAGCGGTATCTGCGGTAGCAATACTCTCTCCATCAAATCATCGTTTTCAACCATTACCGATGCGAATTTGGTATCCGTAAGTCCGGGAAGGAGTGCGTTTACCCTAATCTTTTCATGGGCCAGCTCTTTGGCAAAGGATTTTGTCGTGGCAATAACCCCCGCCTTGGTGATTGAGTAAACTCCCTGCATCTGGGCAGGCCTTATGCCATTGATGGATGCCACATTGATTATTGAGCCGCCGCCGTTTTTTATCATCAGCTTGGCTCCATGCTGGCACATAAAAAAGTTGCCTTTCAGGTTAACGTCCATGGTCTTGTTCCATACATCCTCAGACGCGTCGATAACTCCTCCGAAGTAGAAGTTCATAGCCGCGTTGTTCACCAGAATATCAAGTCGACCATAGGTTGACTCAACAAATTTAAACAGATCCTCGATCTCGGCCACTACCCCATTGTGACAGGCCTTGGAAACGGCCTTGCCACCCGCGGCCTTGATTGCTTCCTCGACTTCTATCAGACCTTCCAGGGTCTTGTTGGTGATGATCACCTCGGCTCCATACTCGGCCAAGGCCTTAGCTATGCTTGCGCCAATACCGCGGCTTGCGCCGGTTACTACTGCCACTTTCCCTTCTAAGCTGAAATCTACTATCATGTAACTCCCCCCTTTATTCTACACTCTTAATAACCTGCGGCTCTGTAACAGCTGGCTGCGTATAATCATAGAACCCTTTTTTAGTCTTTTTGCCAAGATGACCCTTTTCTACGTAACTGCGGATGAACTGCGCATGCTTACGTATGTGTTTGTCATTGTTCTTCTCAGCCAGGTACTCAGTCACACTTAGCATTGTGTCCAGACCTATACCATCCATTAGCGCGAACGGTCCGGCCGTCATATGCGTGATTCCCATCCATGCTTTGTCAATGTCCTCTATTGAAGCGACGTTTTTGGTCTTCAGTGCAAGCGCGGCGCTCAATAAGGCACCCAGCATATAGTTGAACACATAGCCCGAATGCTCCTTCTCCATCATAATCGGAAGCTGGCCTGTTTTAAGTGCGAAATCTTTGACAAGCTGTATGGATTCCTGCGAGGTGCCGGGGTGAGGCATGATGTCTACTACGTTGGTCACGTTTACGTCGTGATAATGAAGGGCTAGAAACTTCTCAGGGCGGCCAGTGGCCTCTGCAAACATTGAAGGCATAAAAGTCGATGTGTTGGTGGTGAATATCGTGCGTTGGGGACAGAGCTGATTGAACTGTGAGTATATCTTCACTTTGAGATCCGGCTTTTCCGGTACCGATTCGCTGATTATGTCAGCATCTTGAGCCGCGTATTCAGGATCGGTAGTCATGGATATGTGTTGCAGAGCTACATCGGCCTGCTCCTGCGTGCATTTTCCCAGCAGGACAAATCCACTTAGAATCTTCTGAATCCTCTCCATCGCTATGGTAAACGCATCTTCATTTATATCATAAATAACAACGTCATAACCTGCGAGAGAACACGGAACACTGATCTGCTGCCCCATTGTGCCTGCGCCGAGCAGCAATACCTTTCTCACGTCATCGATATTCATACCCGTCCTCCTTGTTATGTTCTTAGAGATCCGATTTTTCAATGACCTGTAGTGCGGCGGCTTCCAATATCCGGATCGCACCGATGAGCACCCCAAACCTTTCGTCTTTGGTCTGCCCGTGGTAAAACCGATAGTATATCTGCTGCGCAATAACTGCCAGCCTGAACAGTCCAAAGCAATAGTAAAAATCGAAGTTATCTGTTTGAATCCCCCTTAGTTCACTATAGAGAGCAATTTGTTCTTTCCTGGTAAGCATGCCTTCAAGGTGGGTCGGCATCTGGCGGATTGCCTGCAGTATTTCCGGGTCATCTTTCTCCACCCAGTATCCCAAGGAAGAACCCAAATCCATTAAGGGGTCACCGAGGGTTGCCATCTCCCAGTCGAGAATGCCGATGATCTCAGTGGGATAGGATGGATTAAGTACTGCGTTGTCGAATTTGAAATCGTTATGTATAATACCCACTATCCCTGACTCTCCAGGCATCTTGTCGTGCAGCCACTGCATTACCTTTTCAAAGTCCGGGGCATCAGGAGTCCTGGCGTCCCTGTATCTGCTACTCCAGCCCTCTACCTGACGTTTTACATAACCCTCGGGTCTGCCAAAATCCGCCAGCCCCGCCTGCACGTAGTCTACCGAATGTAACTGGCACTGTACCTTTATGAGGTTTTCACTGAGGGTACGGGCCTCTTGGGGGTTTAGTTGCATTCCCTTGGGAAGGTCTCTTCGCAGTATAATGCCCGGAATGCGTTCCATCACATAAAACGGGCATCCCATAACAGCCTCGTCCTCCGTATATACCAGTGGCTGCGGGCAATAGGGAAATACCGGCTTCAGCGCGCTGAGTATCCTATACTCGCGCCCCATGTCGTGAGCGGTCTTGGCCTTTCTGCCGAATGGCGGCCGGCGCAACACCATTTCCCGCTCCCCAACCTTTACCAAATAAGTCAGGTTGGAGAACCCGCTGGGAAACTGCTTTATCTCCATTTCACCTTTGAGACCGGGTACACTATCTTGCAGAAATTCCTGCACCTTTTTAGCGTCAAGTTCCTCGCCGCTTCTTATCGACGTTGCGCGATCATTCACAGCACTCATAGCACCCCTCCTTAGATTTAAATAAGCAGTATGGACTCTGCCACATGGATCACAAAGTCGGCATACTCATCCACGGATACTTTGCGGTTCCTATACTTCCATCTTTTGAGGTACCAGTCCTGCAGCATCGCCTTGATAGCTGCCGCAACCAGCACCACGTTCTCATCCTTAAACACCTTGGCCTTGATGCCTTCATTAATTATGTCAATGAATAACTTTTCGGTCTGAAGCTCGCTCTGGATAGCCAGCTTCTGCTCATTTTTCGGCAGGTTCCGGGCCTCGATGTAGGTGAAGTAGAACCAGTTGCGCATGGCTTCGGAAAGGTAAATGTGTGACTTGATTGCCATCCTCAGCTTCCCTACTGGATCATTAGCCGTGTCAACCTGATCATGCAGCACTCGGTTGACGATTTCCCTGCCCTGGGTCTGGATCAGAACTAGTAGTTCTTCCTTGCTGGTAAAGTAAGAATATAGGGCCCCGCCGCTCAAGCCGGATTCAATAGAAAGATCCCTGATACTCATGGCCTGGAAGCTCCTTTTGCTGCAGATCTTAAGGGTCGCGTCAATGATCTTGATAAGGTTTTCGATCACCTTTTCTTCCTTCTTGACCTTAATGGAGTCACGGTTCTGCTCCAGTATCTGGCCGGAGATCTCTTCCTTGGATATTATTACTACTTTTCTAAACTCGTTGTACGTCATTTCCTCTGGCACCCATTTCCTAGTTTTTCTTTTCGTATTCTCGGAGTATCGCCTTGGCTACGTTCATCTTATGCACCTCGTCAGCACCATCATAAATCCTGGCCGCCCGTTCATGTCTGAAGAAATATGCCAGTATGGTGTCATCAGTCATGCCCAAGCCCCCGTGCACCTGCAGCGCCCTATCTACAACCTTCTGCATTACGTTGGCCACGTAAAACTTGATCAGCGATATGTCGACTTTGGCGGCTTTCTGCCCCAAATTATCTATCCGCCAGGCCGCATGCAGAGTCATGAGCTTGGCTGCCTGAATCTCCGCTGCTGACTCAGCGACCATAGCCTGGATGATCTGCTGGGTAGCCAGGGTCTTACCGTCAGGCTTGATCATACGCTGATTGGCCCGGCGGCACATTAGCTCGAAAGCCCGATTACACACACCGATCCACCTCATGCAGTGGTGGATGCGCCCCGGCCCTAGCCTCTCCTGGGCAATGGCAAACCCATGTCCTTCCGCCCCCAGCAGGTTGCTCTGCGGAACCCGGCAGGACTGAAACAGCACTTCCCCATGGCTGGGGTAACCGCTCCCTGCATGTCCCATTACCGGTATGTTTCTCACCAAATTAAAACCCGGGTTGTCAGTAGGGACGATTATCATGCTGGCTCGTTGATGACGAGGTGCATCTGGATCAGTCACAGCCATACATATGGTAAAATAAGCGCCATCAGCAGAACTCGTATACCATTTTTGGCCATTAATCACATAATCGTCGCCGTCTTTAACAGCGGTAGTATCCATCATTACGGGATTGGAACCTGGCATCTCTACCTCGGTCATGGAAAAACAGCTGCGTATCTTGCCTTCAACAAGCGGTCGCAGGTACTTATCCTTCTGCTCTTCCGTCCCAAACATATGCAAGATCTCCATGTTGCCTGCATCCGGCGCCTGGCAGTTGAACACGTAATGCCCGATGGGAGTCCTGCCCAAAGCTTCGGACACCAGCCCATGCTCCACCAGGTTAAGCCCCATACCGCCGTATTCCTTACTCTGGTTGGGTGCCCACAGCTCCATTTGTTTGACCATGTTACGTTTCTCTTCTAGTACCGGTTCCAGCGTGGTAAAATCCTTGGTAAGAAACTCGTGTTCCAATGGTATCAATTCTCTGTCCACAAACTCGTTCATCATTCCAGTGATCGTGTTCATCCTGTCCGACACTGCAAAATCCATCTGCTCTCCTCCTTATCGGTAAGTTATCAGTTCACCCGCTCGGTAACCTTCCAGGTGCGGGTAGTTGTTAAACGAATGTAAAATGAGGCCTGAGCTGCCGAACCGGAATTTCGTCATCGACGTATTGACCAGTCCCCAGCCTACGCGTATAGACTCATAAGGCGACATGCCGGTAGCAATATGTACTGCCGTTGAAATTACCCCTCCCGAAGAAAAGACGATTACCCGGCTGTTCTGTTCCATTGCACTGGTGATCTGATGTATGCCCTGCTCGATCCGCTCTTTAAACCTGATCCAGCCCTCCACACTATCAAGTTTAGATCCATCACCAAGCCACCTGGTCATAACCCGTTCAAAAACCAGCTGGAACGATCTTTTATCCGTTAAGAGTTTCTCGACAAGAGGGTGCAGAGACTCGTCCTCTTGTGCTACCAGAGGAACATAGTGGCTCATTATTCTCTCAAACTGGTACTCATTCAGTGCCTCAATCTGCCTGAGAGGCGGGGTAGCGATGTCGTTCGCCCGTAGGTGATCCAGGACAACCTCAGCTGTCCCTATCTGACGCTGCAACGTCCCAGAATAGGCTCGGTCAAATGACACACCATTGTTTAACAAGTATTGGGCAACCAGAAGGGCCTGCTCCCTTCCTCGGTCGGAAAGAATATCGTAATCCCCTCGCCCAAAGGAGGCCTGCCCGTGACGAATGAATATCAACTCACGCATATAATTCTCCTTCTCCTTGGGTCTAGGATAGTTAATATTTGTAAGAATGTCAACAGAAATAAGACGGACGTTCGTTTTCTATTGACCTTTTATTGGAAATGATATTTACTATAATTAAATCATATGCCAAGAACTCACCAAGTAATCCGTAGGTGTAAAAACAAAGGACAGAGGACAGATATGAAAATACTCACATGTATAAAACAAGTTCCTGACCAGGAGTCGAGACCCACGGTCAACCAGGAGAAGACTTGGGCCGGATACGGTGAATATACTTCTTACTGGATCAACCGTTTCGATGAACATGCCGTAGAAGAGTCCTTGCGTATACGGGAAATGATCCCCGGGACCACGGTAGACATCGTGTCGATCGGCCCCGAGCGGATCAAGTCCGCCATAAAGAGATGCCTAGAAATGGGAGCAGATAGAGGCTTCCATCTTTTTATCGATAGCGAGGACTACCTTAGTCCGGCCATAAAGTCACGCCTTATTGCTGAATTCTGCCGTGACATGAACTACGATCTGATTTTGGCCGGAGTTATGTCAGAGGACATGATGTCCGGTCAGACCGGACCGATGCTAGCCGCCCGGCTGGGGATCCCCTCTGCCACATCGGTTATGAAGCTGGCCATCCAAGAGGCAGAAGGCTCTATTCGAGTCGAGAGAGAGCTTGATTCCGGCCACAGGTGTTCCATGGACTTGGCATTGCCCGCTCTGGTTGCCGTGCAGTCCGGGATCAATCGGCCCCGTTACCCTTCACTTTCCAACGTCATGCGGGCCAAGAACACTGAGATTATTGAGATTGGCTATGAAAACAGTCTGCCCATTAAAAGCTGCGAAACCATCGAGAAGATCCAGGAAGTCGGCTCGGATCGGGCCGGATTAAGATTGGAAGGAACAACTTCCGAAAAGGCAGCCGCGCTATGGCAGATGCTTCGTGAAAAATCCCTGCTGTAAAGGAGAACCATATGAGTCACTCCATCATGATAATGTGCGAACAGAGCAAAGGCCGGATACTACCAGTTACAGATGAGCTGGTTGCCTGCGCGACCCAGATTGCCAGCCATTATGATACCTGCCTAACCGCAGTTCTGCCTGGTCTTATTACTGAGCCATGTTCTATTTCCGGGGCAGATCTGCTGGTAATAAACAGCCCCGGCCTGGCTCAATACACGTGCGAAGGATGGGAAAAAGCAGCCCTCCTGGCGGCAGAGCAGATAAAGCCTGATATAATCATTATTGCTCATACGTCCACTGGATACGATTACGCTCCCCGCTTAGCCGCTCTGCTCGAAGGCTGCTGCCTAACCTCAGTGAGCGGGATCGAACTGGCCGGAGACAGTATAGCCTACCGTCGCAGCGGCTTCCATGGCAAACTCGACCTACTGTATGGAGCAGGAAATTCGCCCCTGGTCATCACCGTTCTCCCGGGTGCTTTCCCCGCCTCTGATCAGCCGGCAGAACCCGGCATAACCAACATTATTGACGCCGATATTATGCCAGAGCTAACCTCCCACGTTCAGTTCAGCATTCCAGATCAGTCCAACACCGAGCTCGAACACGCCGAAGTAGTTGTTGCTGCCGGCAAGGGTATTGGCCAAGCCGAGAACCTCTCGATGATACGGGACATGGCTTCCTGCTTTAACTGGTCTGCCATTGCCGGATCGAGGGTTGCCTGTGATAACGGATGGATAGAATATAATGCCCAGGTAGGTCTAACTGGCAAACAGGTTACACCACTGCTTTACGTGGCCTGCGGCATATCCGGTTCCCCACAGCACATCTTTGGCATGAAAGACTCCAAAACCGTGGTATCCATCAACCGCGACCCCGCAGCCGCCATCTTCCGCCACTCCGACATCTGTATAGTGGAAGACCTGGAAAACTTCATTCCCGCCTTCCTCCTTGAGACGAAAAAACACCAGCCCTAAGCGCCTTGCCCTAATAAATGGGTGTTGGCCGCTCATTTCGGCGGTGTTTTCCTTATCCTAAGAATGGGTGTTGGCCCAACAGAACGATGTGGCCATCGTCCCGTGCTTTCGTTTATAAAAAATCGTTAAGGGGATCTTTTCAAGCCGCTGCATCCAGTCCAATCAGGGCTGCTCCTAGTGCGCCGGTAAACTGACAAACCTCTGGCACCAGTACTTTACACCCTAATTCTTGCTCCAGCGATCTCTTTACGCCTTGGTTCATGGCTACGCCGCCGGTAAAAGCTACTTCGCCACTAATTCCCAAGCGCCTAGCCATGGCTGCCACCCGCTTACCGACTGAAAGATGCAAGCCAGCGATAATGCTGCCTTTGTCAACTCCCTGGGCTAGCAGTCCAATGATTTCCGATTCAGCAAAAACAGTACACATACTATTAATAATCGCAGCTTGCTCCCGGTTTTCATAATCGGCCAGCTCACTAACGTCCAATCCCAGAGCATTAGCCATAACCTGTAAAAATCTCCCTGTACCTGCCGCGCACTTGTCATTCATGGCAAAATCAACTACCCGTCCCTGCCTATCGATTTGAATGACTTTGCTATCCTGCCCTCCAATATCGATAATGGTACGAATCTGTGGGTGTAGTTCAGCCACACCGCGGGCATGACATTTTATTTCCGTAACGGTTCGGGAAGCCTCCAGAACAGCTACGCGTCCGTACCCGGTCACAACAATACTATGCACATCATGGTGCCGATAACCGGAGCTTTGCAGTAAATCATCAATAAGCTGCTCTCCCGCAGTACGAGGGCTCCAGCCAGTGGGGACCATCATCTGGTATTGCCGCCCCTCCTGGATCAACACCCCTTTGGCAGCTACCGAACCAATATCCAGTCCAATAGAGATCATTGCTCAACCATCTCCAATAATGCTTCGATTCGGACTTTTATACTCTCCAGATCCGAGTTGGAATAATCGCTTTCCAGGTGCAGGTGAGGAACACCTTTACTCTTAACCAGTTTACCTACTTCATAGGCCTCTATATTATAAGTATGACAAGCCTGCCAGGTAAGATCTATGACGGCATCCACCTTAAAATCCTCCATCATCCGCTCCAGAAGTTCCATACGGTAGGGGTTAGGACTCATGCAAGAACAGGGAATGGATATAGATTTGTGGGCCAAGGCCACCAGCGGGTCATCATAATCAGTATCGGTCTGCAGCTCCAGAGTCTTGTAGCCAGAGCAGTTTTCCATAGCTACTACATTGCCGCCAACCTCATTGACCAAGCGAATGACCTTCTCCGTACCCAGGCCAACCGGGCAACCAGTCAGCAAGACTCTTGGTTTACGAGCCGATGCATCCTTATCTGCTGAGCTAAACTCTTTTTGTAGACCATTCAGCATAGCAATAACTTCTTCTTTGTTAGAGTTGAATCCCCGTGACCAGGTAACAGTCAACAAATCCAAACCATTTAACGGAGGCGGCTCAACCTGATTCAGATCACATATAGCCTTAGCCGCAGCAGTCTCCCGGTTGACCAGATCAATAGCCTGCCAAATAGCCTCATCGGTTATCTCAGTTGCCAGGTTTTCCTCCAGGAATCCTTTCAAACGACGCATTTCATCTATCCACATATCCATGGAAGCCTGCGTCTGATTCTGATAGGGCAACTGCATAACATGGACTGGTTTGATCTCCTGCATCAGTTCAAACATTTTCTTCTTGCCATCACACGTAGTCTCCCCGATAACCAGATCGGAGAAATGGAAAAATGGGCAGGTATCACTGACCGCAAAACCGTAAGATGATTTGATCAAGGGACAGAGATTACGAGGCAGGTGTTCCTCGGCTTTAGAAATAGGATCCTCTTTCGTTCCGCACAGACTCACCGGAATGGCTCCAGCGGCCAGAACCAGTTCTTGAGGACAAAAAGTGCAGTAGATGCCCACCACTTTCTGCCCGGTTTCCTTAGCTTCCTTTATTAATAACATGTTTACTTCCCTGATCTTCGCAAAATCTTCGACAGAAGACAGCTTCTCCATAGCACAGGCTCCTCTCCCCCCTATTTATCTTACAGCATATCATGATTAGAGTTATACAACCAATTACTTTTAGTTATAAAGAGGAGTGGGAAATCAATTAATGCGGATGCGGAATTGGTCAAGAAGGAGTGTCAAGAGAAGCTTCTCTTATCTCAGAATTAAGCGTCCTTCCATGCATAAAATGGTACAAAAAGAAGCACGCCAGTATAATCACAGCTACCACAGCATACATCCCTCGGTAGCTAAGGTAAGGTATAAGAAATCCAACCAACAATGGCCCGGTTCCCATTCCTAGATCTGAAAACGTAAAATAGGTTGAATTGGCTAATCCTAAACGGTGAGACGGGGTTATTTTAACCGCAATAGCCAGAGCACTGGATTGAATAGCCCCAAATCCAATACCAACAAAAACTGCCGCTAATAATAGTTGATAACCAATATTACTTTGGCTAAATAGAAGCATTCCCGCCGCGAAAATCAAAATTGCCGGGTACATTATGGTGTTCTCGCCCCGGGCATCAAAGACACGTCCGATAATTGGCCTTGAAATCAGCACCACCAGGGCATAGACCATAAAAAAGAAGCTGGCGGCTTCCACCAAATCTATTTCTTGGGCATACACAGCCAGGAAAGAAACGATACTTGAATAACACATGAAAACAATTAAACATATGACAGCAATCGGAATGACCGGCAGCTCGATCAGATTACTCAGTTTCAAACCGCGCATTTCATCTATTTGTCCAGCTGTGAGTTCCTTTTTGTGCAGGGATAAGAAAGGCAGTATTAAAATGCTGATTGCAGATGCTATGGCACAGACAGTAAACATCATACTATAACTGCCATGCTGGCTAATGAACATACCCAAGAAAGGCCCAATGGCAGTTGCCAGTATCTGACTTAAAGAGTAATAGGCAATACCTTCGCCGCTTCTATTTCTGGGTACAATGTCGGCCACTATGGTTGCCGTCGCTGTGGTAATTATCCCAAATGATGCACCATGCCCAAAGCGCACAACATAAAGAAGCCCAACATTATCGACCCCGTAATAGAATAGTGTCATGACTAAACCGGTAATGACCCCCAGGGCAAGGGTCTCTTTATAGCCCATGTGTATCAGTAATTTTCCGGCAAAAAGACGCACAACAAGAGCGCCAATAATGAATATACTTGCCGCAAAGCCGGCTTCACTTGGAGCCGACCCAAACTTTTTCATAGCATAATCCGAAATAACGACCATCAATAAATAAAAGTTCACCGCAACAAAAAAGTTTATAAGAGCGTTAATAACGAACTCTTTCGTCCATAATCTTGACTGTTCCAAAATCTATTACCCCTATTTATACTTATTCTACTTTTGCAGAGGTTTACCCTCCCCTCCTGTTGGGTCTCATACAATAAACGAGAGCGCAAGCGGCATTATTGGTATAAAAACTGTTCACTAACTGTTAACTAAACATTAGTTCACTAATAGCGTACCTGTCAAGCGGTAATTTTCATTTTGTGAACTTTGTTTTTAGTGTTCACTATTTGTGATATATTCCAGACAGGAGGTTGTATTTGTGGAGACTTTTGGTAATCGTCTGAGATTGTTGCGAGAGGCTAAAGGATTGCGCCAAGAAGATATTGGCGATATTTTTGGCTTTGGAAAGTCAACTATTTCTCAATGGGAGAAAGGTACACGGGAGCCTGACTTTAGTGTCGTAGTAAAACTTGCAGAGTATTTCCAAGTCTCTACTGATGATCTTCTTGGTAAAAAATTGCCTGTATCAACAGGCCAAGAAGGACTTATTGCCCCGGCACAAACCGGGCAAGAAGGCAGTATTGTATCTTCTACTGAGGACACAAGAAAAATTCCTATTTACGACATAGGAAATAGGGACGAGATTTTTGCCAAAAAAAACATCGTTGGACATGTGCCAATCTCTGCGGACATCATGGCAGATTACGCTATCAGTATGAATGATGATAGTATGTTACCTAGTATTAAACCTGAGGCTAAGGTTATTATTAGGGCACAGGAAACCTTTTCTAATGGGCAGGCAATTCTAGCCCAACTGCCCGAGGGGACTTATACGATTCGCAGAGCCACGCAAACCGATGATGGAGGCATTATCCTGACCCCCGACAATTCATCCTACGCACCTCAGCATTATAATTCAGCAAATCTTCGCATACTCGGGATAGTAACTCATTTGATTACCGACTTTACATAAGAAGGGAGGAAAGTAGAGAGGGGTACTACCCCAATGGCGTTACCACTGGCAGTAAAAAATCGTCCTCGTATTGGGCGGGGACGGATTAAAATAGAAATATAATAATACACAACGTTTTGAAATCAATTATATCCTTCATTTAGGAAGGGAGCATCTATTTATGACTGACAGAGAATTTCAAGAGTTTGTGGTTAGTCGCTTAGTTCTCTTGACCGAAGGCCAGGAGAAACTAAGTAAAGACATCGCCAGAATAGAATATGAGCATGGAGAAAAGCTTGCGGCGCTCTTTGATGGCTATCAGTCAGTCAAAGAAACCTTGGATGATCATACCGATCGCTTACAGCGCATAGAGGACAAGCTAGAAACCCATGAAATACAGATCAAGGTCTTAGACTCGACCAAGACCAATAAACGCAAGGTCAAGTAAGCAAACAAAATCATATTCTTCGAAAACTGCTACTTCGGTGGCAGTTTTCGTGTTATAAGGGGGTTTTACATAAATTGGGTGGGATGTTTTGCTGAAATTTAAAGAGTGATGATGTTATTAGGGGGTGAATCTGCTGCCCCCACGGCAGTCTTTTGTGCATTAGTAGAAAATATAAAGCATTTTGGATAGGCGGGAGATAATATGTTAAATCAGCAGGAAATTGATTACTTATTGCAAGTGTTAAAAGATATTGTAGATACCCAGCCGTTAACTTTTCCATCAGCTTCAGAATCTCGGCAATATCAAGTAGTTTCAGAAGATGGAAGAAACAAATTTATTATTGACGCTGACAGAAAATGTCACATTAATATGTCTAAATGCTCATTTCAGGAAAGATATTCTGTGAATATATTGCTGAGACTCGATTTAAGCGGCCGACCTCATACAAATCCTGACGGGGAAGAATTGTCTTGTCCTCACTTGCATATAATGAAAGAAAACTATGGTACTTCATGGGCATATCCTGTCCCAGAAGGAATTTTTACAGATACTTCAGATTTACTGTTATCCTTTATTAATTTTTTGGAATACTGTAAAGTAAAAGACGTGAACAATACTATTTTTCAAGATAGGTTGGGATTATAATGTACCCTGATTTTGTTGGCTCATATGTAAGCTGGCTTAAATCAAAAATATCAGTTAAAGATTTTAAAGATTATTTGGAAATAACCACACCTTTTTTAGATAGGCATAACGATCATATGCAAATTTTTGTAAAAAAGGTTGGGGATAAGTTTATATTGACTGATGATGGCTATACAATTAATGAGCTTGTTATGTCTGGGGTGGATTTAACATCACACAAAAGACAAGATACCCTAAATACAATGCTAAACAGATATAATGTTAAACTAATAAACGACGAAATATTAACAGAAACTAATAGTGCAAATTTTCCTCAAAGAAAACATTCATTAATTCAAGCAATGTTAGCAGTTGATGATATGTTCTTAGTAGCGCAACAAAGAATAAAGGGGTTTTTTCTTGAGGATGTTGAGAGTTTTTTTGCTAGTAATGACATTAGATTTATTTCCGACTTACAGCTAACCGGAAAAAGTGGATTCTCACATTCATTCGATTTTGCTATACCAGCATCGAAGTTAAAGCCTGAGCGCTTGATTAAAGCGGTCAACAATCCAACAAGGGAAAAAACTGAATCAATAATTTTTGCTTGGGATGATACTCGAGAAACAAGGAAAAAAGAAAGCATGATGTATGTGTTTTTAAATGATGATGAAAAAAAGATTCGCTCTGATATTATCGGTGCCCTCAAAGAGTATTCAATAACCCCTATTTTATGGAGTAACCGGCAAAATTACAAAAATGATTTAGTTGCGTAAAATAATCCCGGGATATGATATAAACCAAAAATCACATTTTATTAAACCTCAGTTCCCCGGCTTTCCAGGCTGGGGTTATTTTTTATTATTTGATATATTATAACAAAGCATAGGGAGGTGACTCCGTTGAGAGCTGTAGGGTATGCTAGATATTCGTCAGACAAGCAACGCGGAGAGTCAATTGACGGACAGGTTAGAGCGATGCAGGTCTGGGCAGATAAAAATGGCGTGGAAATAGTGAAATTCTATACTGATGAGGCTAAGAGCGGCACTGATGATAGCCGGGATGAGTTCCAAAAGATGATATCTGAATTAAAGGATACTAAGCCTAATTATGTCCTCACCCATAAGATGGATAGGTTCGCCCGTAATAGATATGATTCTGCTGTATATAAGCGGGAGATCCAAAAGGCGGGCGCTAGGTATATATCAGTAGATCAGCCTATTGATGATAGCCCGGAGGGGGCTATTTTAGAATCTCTCCTGGAGGGCATGGCAGAGTATTACTCTAAGAATCTGGCCCGGGAAGTTATGAAAGGCATGGAAGAGAATGCCTATAAAGCACAGTTTAACGGCGGCTGGGTTCCGTTAGGCTGCAATATTACTAAAGAAAAGCAGTATGTCATCAACAACTATGAAGCTGAAACGATTAGAATGATTTTCAGTATGAAGTTGGCAGGCAAGAGTTACGGTGCTATAGCTGATGAGCTTAATACCCGGGGGCGCAAAACCAAACGTGGGAGACTCTGGGCTAAAAACTCTATTTATGAGATACTCCGTAATGAAAAATACTGCGGCACATATGTTTTTAATGAGACACCTAAAAAGATCGATGGTAAACGTAATAACCGGGTAAAGAAGCCCCCTGAAGAAGTTATTCGTATTGATGATGCAATTCCGGCTATTATTAGTAAATCTGAGTGGCTGCAGTGAATGAAATGCTAGATAACAACAAAACTGGCCCCAGGAATATGGATAAGAGCTCCTACATACTAACTGGCGTGCTGCGCTGCGGAGAGTGCGAATCTGCCATGACAGGATATACAGTGACCAAAAAAGGAAAAGGTGATGAGCGAATTCGGTACCGCTATTATACGTGCCACACAGGGCGGAAACGCAATGGTGAGTGTAGTCATAGCAAACAGCATCCAGCTGAAGCCTTAGAAATTGAAGTACTCGATGCTATAGAAAAGAAAATACTAAAGCCAGACGATATTAAGGCCCTGGCAGACAAGTTATGGACAGAGATCCAAATAATCAATTCAAGCCGTGATACAGAGCAGGAAGAATTAAAGAAACACTTGAAGGAAATAGAAAAACAGATGGAGAGTATTACCCATGCTATTCTGCAAGGGATGGATACGAAGCACATGGTAGGCACATTTAACGAGTTGGGCGATAAGAAGGATAAAGTAATACAGCAGCTTAACCAGCGCCGCTCCCCCTTCGAAACTATGACCAAGCAACAGGAATTACAGTTTCTTAAAAACCAACAGGAATTCGATCGCAATGATTTAGATGACTGTAAAAGAATAATAGCCGCTAACGTTAAAGCGGCCATTCTCTCTGAGAAAGGTTTTGAAATTATCTTGAAGTACCAATTTGGTACGTCTAAAGCTGGTGTCGGAGGCGGGACTTGAACCCGCACACCTCTCGGCATACGCCCCTCAAACGTACGTGTCTGCCCATTCCACCACTCCGACACAAATGTGGTTGGTCAGGCGATGTCCTCACCCGACAACGAGTATTATACAACAGCCTGCAATTAGTGTCAATGAGAGGTCTGGGGCCATGTCTGGCCTGGTGATATGGCTGGGGAATTGTTTCAATTTCCGGAGCTTCTGCCGAAAAAATAGGCCAGTAGATCATTGCCCCCCCTGATGTACCTAACGGTACAGTTGCTAACGGGCCATTATTATATCGAAACCCAGCCTTGAGCTACACTTTTTCCTCGGAAGGGCTGCTGCCTTCTCCGTTGGCGGATGGCTTTAAGAGCTCAGCTTTGAACCAATTAACCATCCCCAGGCCATCCATTTCCAGATGGCGGACGTTTTCACCGCTCAAGGCAGCAGCTTTCTTTTGGAACAGCCACAGCATCGGAGCATCGTCCACGATTATTTCTTCGGCACGCTGCAGCAGTTTCAAGCGTTCTTCATTACTTTTGGTCTCTGCCCGGGCAGCATCGAGGATCTTATCGACCTGGGGGTTGTTGTAGGCAGAGTAGTTGCTTATCCCTACCTTGGAGCTGTGAAACATCCCAAATAGGAAGTTGTCGGCATCGGCATAGTCAGCCTGCCAGCCCACTCTAAACAGGGTAAGATCCATGGCATTAAGCTGTTTCTTATAATAATCCCATTCCATACCCTGCAGCTGTACATCAATGCCTAGCTGGTTGAGCTGCTGAGCAATAGCTTCGGCTATGGCCTGATGGCCTTCATCACTATTAAAACAGAGCAGCAAGGGTTTTAGTCCTTCCCCTCCCGGGTATCCGGCTTCGGCCAGTAGATCTTTGGCCTTTTCGGGGTCATAGGCGTAGCCCTGCAGCTGTTTGTTATAGCCCATCATTCCAGTCGGAATCACTCCTTTGGTAGTACGATAAGATCCGGCCAGAACCGTCTCAATGATAGCATTGCGATCCACGGCATAGTTAAGAGCGCGCCGCAGTAGATAGTTGCCAGCATAAGGTGCGCGGTTCATGTTGAATCCCAAACTGTAGGTCTCCCACAGGTAGCGCTCCACAAATCTTTCCTTATAATCAGGATTATCTTTGATATTCTTTATCTCGGTCAGGGGCACCTGGTTAAGGTAATCCAGTTTGTTGATTTTGAAATCCCCAAAGGCCTGATAGGGTTCGGCATACAAGGTAAACTGTAAGGCACTGAGCCGGGATTGGCCCTGATGATGCTTTTCATTTCTGGTCATAACAATGGTATGATCTTCGGTTGATGCTTGTAGTACAAAGGGACCGGTTCCCGGTAAGGGATCGGTGGTTTCAGCGTCATCATAAACCCAGAAAATCGGATTGGTAAGCATGTGTAAAAAGGCTGAGTTGGGCTTTTCCAGGCGAATACGCAGGGTATCTTTGTCTACTGCTTCTAACCCGGCGATAGTGGGAGTGCGTCCTTCCAGACGAGCCTGGCTGCCTTCAATGGGCAGAAATAGACTTATATTAGCCCAATCCTGGGTGGTTGAAAAGCTCTTTTCCCAAGCGGCTTTGACCTTTTCAGCCGTAACGGGCTGGCCATTGCTAAAGTTAGCTTTCTTCAGTTCCATAATTAACGTCTTATGATCGGCCGAATATTTCCAACTGCGGGCTAAGCGGGGTTTGAGGCTACCGGTCTTTTCGTCATAAGCGACCAACCCCTCGTATAGTGCCGAGGCGACCAGTCGTTCTTCTGGACAGTCCAGCTGGGTGGGTTGCAAAGAATCTATTTCGCCTACTATGCCAACCTTAAGTGGACGCGTATCCAAACTGGCCGTATAAACTGCCTGCTGATACCAGTAGATACCTCCGCCTGCCACCAGGGCAAGTCCAATAAGGACGGTTAACACCACCACTTTTCGGTAGGACAGGTACATAAATAATGCCCCCTTCGCACGAAAGTGCTTCTGAGGACATTGTATTTGACACGACTCCGGTTTATTCCTTTTTTTACTATTATTAACATCGGACTATGTCTCTAGCTGGCCTCTAAGGATCGGTGTAAATGACCTGGTAGGCCTGGTAGTTCTTTAAGACATTGTGGACATATTGTTGGGTTTCTTCAAATGGTATGTCTTCTAGTTGTTGAGGATCTCCATTCCAAATTTGATCGGCTATCCACTGTTGCACGGTTCCTCGCCCGGCATTGTAGGCGGCGACCACCAGTGGGATCTGTCCGTCAAATTCCGCATTTAAGCTGGCCAAATACCAGCATCCGAAATCAATATTGACCTGTGGATCCTGCAAATGGCTGGGGTCAAATTCTTCCAGTCCCTGTTGTTCGGCAATCCATTGACCGGTGGCCGGCATTATCTGCATCAACCCAATCGCCCCCACCGGCGAGCGGGCTTGTGACTGGTACTTACTTTCGGCTCTAATGATTCCAAATACCAAATAAGGATCTACCTGGTGTTCCAGGGAAGCATTCAATACTAGGTCGCGGTGTGGCTGCGGATAGAATACGGTGATCCACTTAGGAAATGTCAATATTACTGCCAGAAACATTAAAATTACCAGCCAGAGCATGATGGAAAAGCTTCTTCTGGTTTTTGGTTTCAATAGATTAAACCCCCAGCCAACTGGTTATGATTAATTGTATTTACGAACCGCCTAAAATATTGTTGTAATATCTGGTGGCACTCGCTATTGTTTCCTCTATACTGAAACGGTTGTCAATGACGAATTCAGCCCGACGCGCCTTCTCATCCAACGCCATCTGAGCGTCTATGCGCTTAAGGGCATCTTCGCGCGATAGCCCATCCCGCTTCATCAATCGCTGTATCTGCGTCTCTTCATCCACCCACACTACCCATACTTCATCACAGATCCTCTCCAAATGGGTCTCATATAAAAGGGGTACCTCCATGAACAAAACCGCATCTGATTTCTCGACTCTAAGGGTTGTAATCATTTGTTTAAATTGTTCAGCTACACGGGGATGAGTTATTTGATTGAGCGCTTGCAGCCGTTCGGGGTTATTAAAGACTATGGCCCCCAGTTTTTCACGGTCGATGGTCTGGTCGGTATTGAGAACACCGGATCCGAAATGCTCTATGATGTCCTCCCAGGCCGGTTTGCCTGGTTCCATGATAGTATGTGCTACTTCATCGGCGTCAATAACTATGGCTCCGAGATCCCGCATGGCCCTCGATACCGTACTCTTGCCGCTAGCGATCCCCCCAGTAAGACCAATAATCTTCACGCTATCACCGACTTTACATAAATTCCATCAGGCCAATCACCACCAGAATGAGCCCTGACAGCAGTGAGGCTGCCCCGGTCACTCTGTTGCCCTTGCAGTATTGGCCTATCCACATCCCAAAGTTTACTAATATAAATTTTACCATACCCACACATAGGGCGGTAAACAAAATATTCATTCCGGTCAGAGCAATACCTATCCCTGCCCCCAGTGCATCCAAGGCCAGAGCCAGACCCAGAAAGGCAGCTTCGCGAACGCTTATGTCTCCGGATGAGTCAAAATCAGCGGTAGACGGTTCTTTGAGAATATGGACAATTATGCCCAGCGTCTTAATACTAAAACTCAGCAACGGTTCTTGCGGATCAGTGTTCATATTGCTGATGGTTTCCCGAAATGCCCCCAGCATGAAATAGCCGCCAATAGCCATTAACAGCAGTGCGCCTATCAGTGAAGCCCACCTAGGATTAAGTACGGTAGCCAAGCCAGTTCCAAAAACCATGGAAAGCGTTACCGCCGCCGCCGATGACACGGCAATAACCAGCAAGGGTATTACCGGAATGCGTATCCTTCGTACACCATAAGCGACCCCGGCAGCAAAACCATCGGCACTTACCGCCAGAGCGAACAGCATAGCGGCCAGATATTCCATGAGGTGCTACTCCTATCCACTTTTAGTTGTTTTACCTTCACTATATGGATAGAAACAGCAAAGTGTGATTGTTGGCAGACCCTAAGACTGACAGTGCTGACAGTAGTGGCTGCTGCGCCCACCAATACGATCCCTGGACAGGAGCTGTCCGCACTGGCGGCAGGGTTCGTTAATACGGCCGTAGACCTGCAGATAATGCTGGAAATCTCCTGATTTATTGTACCCATCGCGAAAATCGCGGAAGGTGGTGCCGCGCTGTTCTATGCTTCCGCGTAATACCTGCTTTATAGCCTGAGTTAACCTTTCCACTTCCGCTGCGCTTAGTGACCCAGCCGGCCGCTGCGGCAGTATCCCGGCGGCAAATAAGGCCTCGTCCGCATAAATATTGCCGATCCCGGCAATTAGATTCTGGTTTAACAGCAGAGTTTTTATCGCTACCTTCCGGTCTTTCACCAGTTTGGCCAAAAGATCGGCGTTAAATTCATCTTCCAGTGGTTCACAACCCATACGGCAGAAAAAATCCTCAATATCGATAACAAACCGCAGTCCTCCAAAACGGCGGGGATCCTGGTAAACCAAGCGACGGCCATTATCCAGATGCAAAACTGCATGGATATGCTTGCCAGATAGCTCCTGCCCTTTTTCAACCATATAAAATCGCCCGCTCATACCCAGATGCACGATGAGATGGCGCTTTTCCTGCATAAAGAAAACCAGGAACTTGCCCCGTCGAGCGATCCTTCTGATGGGCTGTCCGTATATTTCGGCCGGGTCGAAGTCCTGTCTTCTCAAGATGCCGGGATGGAATATCTCCATCTTGATCAGGATGGCATTCTCGTTGCTTAATATTGACCTGCGAATAGTTTCAACTTCTGGCAGTTCCGGCATAACGGATCCTCCTTCCTGCTACACATCGACTGACTTCATATCATACCAGTTGGGGCCGACTTTGACTGAGACTTCCAAAGGCACTTTAAGAGTGCAGGCATGCTCCATTTTATCCTTAAGCAGCACTACTAGCTCCTCTAATTCGTCACGGGGTACTTCCAGAATCAGATCATCATGCACCTGCAGCAAGATCCGGGAACGTAGCTCGCGGGCTTGGAGTTCCTGATATACATTGATCATAGCCAGTTTAATAATATCAGCCGAAGAGCCTTGAATAGGAGTATTCAAAGCCATCCGCCGGGCGAATGACTGCACCATTTTGTTGCTGGCCCGTAAGTCCGGTAAATAACGACGGCGCTTAAGAATGGTCTCTACATAGCCATGCTCGATACCAAAGATAACGATGTCTTCCATATAGCGGCGTACTCCCGGATAGCTGCTCAGGTATTTTTCAATGTATTGTTTGGCTTCCTTGCGGCTGACCCCGGTATCGCGAGCCAGACCAAAGTCGCTGATGCCATAAATGATACCAAAGTTTACGGCTTTGGCTCGGTAGCGGAGATCAGTGGTAACCTGCTCCAGAGGTACCTGGAATATCTCCGCCGCTGTGCGGGTGTGGATGTCGATGCCATGCTTAAAGGTATCGATCAATATTTCATCTTCACTGATATGAGCAAGGGAGCGCAGATCGATCTGGGAATAGTCCGCCGAAACGATCAGCCAATCTTCTCCGGGTGCCACAAAAGCCTTACGAATACGGCGGCCTTCTTCGACTCGAATGGGGATGTTTTGGAGATTGGGTTCCACGCTGGACAATCGGCCGGTAGCGGTCTGCGCCTGTTTGAATATAGTGTGCACCCGTCCCGTTTCCGGATGGATCAGTTCCTGCAGAGCATCCACATAGGTAGATTTCAGCTTGGTCAGCTGACGATAATCTAAGATCTGAGGTATGATGGGATGTTCATCCTGCAGCTGTTCTAATATCTCTGCTCCGGTCGCATAGCCGGTCTTAGTCTTTTTGATCACTCGCAGGCCTAGATCTTCAAATAGAACTTTGCCTAACTGCTTGGGTGAATTAATGTTAAATTCCTGCCCGGCCAGGGCAAATATCCCTGCTTCATTGCTTTCAATCCTAGTTGCTAGTTCAGCTGAGATAACTTCCAGAGTGGGCTTTTCCACTTTGACTCCAGCAAACTCCATGTCTGCCAGCACTGTGGACACCGGCATTTCTACCTTGAACAGCAGTTCCATCTGTTCTTCACTCAGCTGTTCTTGGATGTCCTTCCACAAAGGTATTATCTGATCAGCCAGCAAAAGATGATTATGGCGGCCAATGGTGCGATTCAAAAACTTCTGCACGGTCAAGGCCAGTTCCTCACCGTCGAAGACCGGATCGAAAACGTAAGCCCCCAGGAGAGTATCACCTTGGATCCCCTGCAATTGGATACCATACCTTTTTAAGAGGACCTGGGCGTATTTAGCATTATGAAAAACCTTGGGCAGATAGGTCGCTTCCAAAAAAGGCCGCAGCCATTCCAGTTTGTAAGTCGATTTCTCACCGACCTCCAGGTGGTAAACGGCATCCTCGGTGGCCAGATAAAACTCCTGCACCTTGGCCCACATGGGGTGGTGATAATCAACTGCCATCAACACGGCGGTTATTTGGTTTTCCTCCCGGCTGGCAATAAAGCGGGCTACCTGAGCCTCGTCGGTCAATTCCTCCGCGGTCAGGTCATCATCCTCATAAGCCTGGGGCGCGCTGACCTTTTCTTCCAGCGACTGCCAAAGACTATTGAATTCCAATTTGTGATACAGTTCCCGGGTGGTTTTGAAGTCGGGATCTTTGCGGAGGTAATCTTGCAGATCACACTCCATATCGATATCACGAACTATGCGGCCCAGATCCCGGCTCATGAAGGCCTGTTCACGGTACTCGCCCAGGCGCTCTACTACCTTTTTGCCCTTGACGGCCTCCAGGTTGTCATAGATATTCTCCAGGCTATCGAATTCCTGGATCAATTTGATGGCTGTCTTTTCGCCCACCCCCGGCACCCCGGGAATATTATCTGAAGCGTCGCCCATCAATCCTTTGACATCGATCAACTGCTCCGGCTCCACACCCCAGCGTTCTTTTACTTTGGCCGGGTCATAGATTTCCATTTCAGTAATACCCTTTTTGGTCATTAAAACAGTGACCTTATCTGATACCAGCTGCAAGGAATCCCGATCCCCCGTCAAAATGAGGGTATCCAGGCCAGCTTCCTCGGCCATCCGGCTCAAGGTACCAATGATGTCATCGGCTTCATAACCCTGGATCTCAGTAAAATCCAGGTTCAATGCTGTCAAGACTTCCCGCAGTAGTCCAAACTGGCCGCTTAATTCATCCGGAGCCGCCGAGCGATTAGCTTTATAATCAGTATATATCTCGTTGCGAAAAGTACGGCGATCTTTATCAAAGGCCACCAGCACATGAGTGGGCTGCTGTTCAGCCAGAACCCGATTGACCATGGTCAGAAAGCCGTAAATTCCATTGGTATAGATCCCTTCCCGGGTATGTAATAAAGGAAGCGCAAAAAAAGCCCGGTATAACAGGCTGTTCCCATCGATCAACATTAATTTGGCCTGTGCCACAATCTCCCCTACTTTCCAAACCTCACTGGTTCGTCGTTTACCGCTTTAAAATTCAATAGGCAGGGATCATTTCCCTGCCCATATTATTCATATACTGTTCTTTTCTTATCCAGATTACGGTTGAACCTCTTCTTCCACCAGATAAACCTTTATAGTTACCAGATTCGCATCGCTCTCAATCTGAGCCTTCTTCTCACTCCAACTCTTAGATTGCTTTTTCAAATCATCTATGCGGGAGAGATCTTCTTCGCGTCCCTGGTCTTCTAATCTTTTTATTTCTTGGTCAATGGCCGCTATAGTATTGACTGCTTCACGGTATGGTTCAGTCAACTCCACCTGCTCAGCTATTGGTGCACTGGCACTGCCCAAGTCTCTCAACTGGGTTAAAATTGCTTCTACCTGATCACGAGGGGCTTTAATGCTGATCTCTCGTGCAGCCAAGGCATCCATGGCCTGCATGTTAGTGCCCCAGGATCTTGAGGATTCTGCCCCATTGGCCTGGGCGATCTCCATCACTTTATCTACTGACCCGGTCAGGCTCTCTACCTTTATCCGGGATTTAACCACATCAGCAATCTGAGGATCGACCTCAGCTATCTGTACAGGCTGATCTTCGTTGACATCATTTATTCCCGGGGCCGGTGTCTCAATCCCCGGTTGTTCTTGTTGCAGAGGCACTTCTTCATTTTGGCCGGGTTCATTGTTTACTTGGGCAGGAGGTTCCTCATTGCTTCTCCACTCCTGGAAGCGTTGGATAATATCCTCTACTGCCACTGTTGTGGTTTGATTAGATTTATCTTTATCGTCTTGCCACAGATCGGCAACACTTCCCACTGGTAACAAGGAACTACCAACAATACCTACTACCAACGCTAGACCTGCAACAGCCGCTGCGATCCAGCCTTGTTGGCGCGGCCGTTTGATGCCAGGCTGAGCAAACAGTCTCGGCCTTCCCTCAAGCAAACGCGCATGGAGGTCTTCAGCAAAACCATCTGGAATCTGCGGTTCATTCAAATTAGCTAGCAGAGCATGAAGCAGTTGAAGCTGTACCAATTCCTGGCGACAGGTCTCGCATTCGCTCAGGTGAGCTTCAATAAGCTGATTTTCATGCCCATTGGTCATTTGATCCATATAGGCAGATAAATTTTCTTTTATTTGCTCACATCTCATGAACCGTTCCTCCTCGCATTTTTAGACGAGGCCTCTAAGGTAAAAGTTCCCTCTCTATTAACTTTTTTCGCAAGGCTTCACGGGCCCGGCTCAGTCGCGACTTGACTGTTCCCATGGAACAGTTTAGCACCGTGGATATCTCTTCATAACTGAGCTCCATTATATCCCGCAGGATTATAGCACTCTTATGTTCGGGTTTCATCTCGTCGAGAAGGTTTTGTATGTATTGGGAGAATTCCTTTTGTTCATATAATATGTCGGCGGTAGGAGATGTGTCGGCAAATTCCTTTTCTACCTCATCCCCTTCCTTGGTGGCTAATGGCTCGTCCAGGGATAAGGTCGATACTCTTCTTTTGCGGCGCCGAAGCTCATCTAGGCACACATTGGTCGCCACCCGGTACATCCAGGTTCCGAAGCTCGAGTCGCCCTTGAAAGATCGTATTGAGCGGAAGGCCTTGATAAAAGCCTCCTGGCTCATGTCATAAGCGTCTTCCTCATTTCCCATGTATCTAAAAGCCAGCGCATAAATCTTACCCTGGTACTGGGCGACTAGTTCTTCAAAAGCCGTTGTGTCTCCTTGAAGGCTTTTCTTCACCAGTTGCTCTTCGATCGTCATTCATACTTCTCCTTAACTTGAAAGTACAGATCAAATATCGCTTTGTAAAAGAACTCTTACTATATTAACTATTTTATCAGTTTTTCGCCATTAAGGGCACAATTCCTTTCTTCAACCGGTTCCTTCTTCTGTCATATATCCTATTAGATGCCTACAACCGTACTGCTTTGGCAATCATTCCAGACTTATACAAGCCCGCCCCTGGCTTGACAAGAGAATTTTCCGCCAGTATAATTTAGTTTGCATTTACAATACCATATTAGCCAGAGTGTCGGAATTGGCAGACGAGCGCGACTCAAAATCGTGTGCCGCGAGGCGTGTGGGTTCGAGTCCCACCTCTGGCACCATCCAAGGAAAATTGAGGCCGGAAGGCCTCTTTTGTTTTGTCTGTTTTTAATGTCTTCAGGAGATTTACTGCTATTACTGCCGTTTATAGTAATTGGGCTTTGATTGCCGTATTGAAATGTTCTCTTTCAATACTCATTATTTTAGGTATATTTTTTCAAAATAGGTGTACATTTCTATTAAACTCTTTAAATCTTAGAAGACTGGTGGTAAACTATGGTAAGGAAAGAGCAGCCTGATAACAATGGCAATTGCGATGGCAACTTAATTAAAGAGGCCATCAGAAGGGGTGAGATTATGGCTGTTTCAGTTAAAACCATGCCGACAATAAGAGGGGAAGCGGCTAAAAGGATTATTGATAAGTTAGAAAATCCAGCTAATCAAGCACCTGTATTGGATAAATGCAAAAAACTAAAAGAGGCTTTTAAAGAAAAATAAGTGTCTATGCGATGCAGGAATGAAGATGACAGAACTATATGTGAACTTGAGACGCAACAGAAGATAATCATTAGGGATATTTATACTGATGACATTGACAGGTTGCGTCTTTTTAATTGTGGCAACAGATCTATGAACTCTTACATACATCGGGAAGCTCTCTTAAATCATGTTCTTGGCGAAGGGATAACTCGCGTAGTACTTGATGAAAACGAAGAATTCATTATAGGCTATTTTACTCTTAAATGCACCTCAATCAAATTTTGCGACCCTGATATGGGCGAAAAGCGCGAGATTCCCTGTGTTGAGATATCAAGATTAGCTGTATGTATTAGCTGGCAAAATGGCACCAATGGATTTCACCTAGGAACTAGCTTGGTTGGTTATATTATTGCAACCATAAAAGAAGATATTGCCTCTAGAGTCGGCTGCAGGTGGATTACTATACATGCAGTTCAGGGAAAAGTTAATTGGTATCGTGAACAGTTTAATTTTGATTATATTATCGATGACACCCCTGACGAATATGGTACAGTATCAATGTTCCTGGACATAAGTGATATGGAAAAATACCGAACTATTTGTAGTCAGCTAAGCAGTTAAACCGAAAAAGAGGAAGAGGCCATTCAGGCCTCTTTTGTTTTATTCTCTACTTTACATCAATTTTATAAAAAGCGGCTAAGGCAATGAATTGGTGCATATCCTTGATTGGACATTCGGCAAACCAAGTCATCTGGCATACAAACGGACAAAACCGTCCAAACCTGTTTTGATTTCTACCTCGATTTCAACGATAAAAATACTTTTCTGTGCAAGATCACAGTCGTGTGTTATTCTATGGATGCAATATTTGCATTTTTTATTTGGTTCAGTCGGGAGAGATCTAATAATTGAGACTTTTGCATAACTCAGAAAAATGCTGTGAATAGTATAAGGTATTCTATGAGCCGCAGATGGCAATTACACTTATTGACATATCGACCCTTTAACTACGGTCAAAACATTGTGAGTTTTCAAATTAGGGCGGACTACCCCCTTTAACGTAGTTCGTTCTTTAATAAACCGATAAATGTGAACTAAGCAGCTAGATACTGGGTACTTTCTTGATTGACTGCTATTGTAGCTGCAATCATGGTTATGGCACAAAGGTAAGCATGGGCTTCAACTTTCTTAATTTTTCTAACCTTCAACCCAATTTCTAATCCCAGGTTTTCCTTAAAGCGGCTGAAACAGCGCTCTGAGTAGGTACGCATATTG
>CAZTZX010000020.1:0-14880 GCA_964618175.1 uncultured Syntrophomonas sp.
TGTGTCCGGTACAAAAATATTTGTGAAAATTGTGGCATATTAGGGTTATAATACGGGTGACATATTTTCATATATTGATAAAAGGATTTTATATTCTAAACGGAGCAAAGAGGTGGAGAAATTGTCTTATACTGCTGTAATTTTAGCGGCGGGAAAAGGCGTACGCATGAAATCAAATCTACCCAAGGTGGTACACAAGGCAGCTGGTAAGCCCTTGGTAGCGCATGTAGTAGATGCTGTCCAGGCAGCAGGCGTAAAAGATATAGTTATCGTGGTAGGCCATGGGCGCCAACACGTACAAAAGATATTTGCTGAAGATGCGGTACAGCTGGTTATCCAAGAAGAGCAGTTGGGTACCGGCCATGCGCTCAGACAGGCGCAAGAGCAGGTTGATCCTGCTAGTACTGTCCTGGTGTTAGCCGGTGATATTCCTCTACTGCGGCCCTCCACATTAAAGGCTTTGCTTGATTATCACCAGGAAGGCGAGGCCCAGGCTACTGTTCTGACTACTCATTTAGAGCAGCCGACGGGATACGGACGGGTTCTGCGTGATGAGCAGGGCTTCTTCTCCCGCATTGTGGAAGAAAAGGACGCTTCCCCTGACGAAAAGACCATAAGCGAAATCAACTCAGGCATTTATTGTTTTCAGGCTGGTTCTGTTTTTCGAGTGCTACAGCAGTTACAACCTGCCAATGCTCAAGGAGAATATTATTTGACTGATGTTTTGGAAATACTTAAGGGCGAAGGACACCGAGTGCAGGTTATGGCAGCGGCCGACTCCGAAGAGATCCATGGAGTGAATGACCGTATACAGCTGGCCCAGGCGGAAAGGATCCTGCGCCGCCGCAAAAATGATCAGCTAATGCGGGATGGGGTCACCTTGGTCGAGCCAGACTCCATTTTAATTGACAGCGAGGTAACTATTGGCCGCGATACGGTCTTGATGCCTTTTACCCTGATCCAGGGAAAGACCAGTATTGGGGAAGGCTGTGAAATAGGCCCCTGGACTAACATAAATGACAGTACCATAAGGGATCGGGTAGTTGTCGAAAGCTCCCGGGTCAAAGAGGCGCAAATTGGCGATGATTGCATAATTGGGCCTTATGCTTATCTGCGTCCCGGAGCCGTATTAGAGGCCCAGGTTAAAGTAGGCGATTTCGTGGAGGTCAAGCAATCCACTATCGGATCGGGCAGTAAGATCCCCCATCTCAGTTACGTAGGCGATGCCCAGGTAGGCCGTGAGGTCAACATAGGAGCCGGAACCATTACCTGCAACTATGATGGACAGCACAAACACCAGACCATTCTTGAGGACCGCGTCTTTATAGGCAGTAATACTAATCTGGTGGCTCCGGTTAAAATAGGAGAGTCCTCGGTAACCGGTGCCGGTTCAACTATTACCCGCGATGTTCCCGCCCAATCACTAGCCGTCGAAAGGGCTGACCAGCGCGTTATTCCCTGGAAAAAGAAAAAGCACGATCATTAGGAGGTTAAGGCATGAAAGCGTCCCGCTGGAGGATGAAACTATTTACCGGCAATGCTAACCCCGCATTGGCCGAGGAAATTGCCACCTACTTGGGAATTCCGGTAGGGGATGCTCAGGTGACCCGGTTTTCTGACGGGGAAATCAACTGTGGCATTCATGAGAGTGTTCGCGGGGTGGATGTATTTGTAGTTCAACCGACCTGTTTCCCGGTTAATGAAAACCTGATGGAATTATTGGTCATGATCGACGCTTTTCGTCGGGCGTCCGCCTCACGCATCAATGCGGTCATTCCTTACTACGGGTATGCCCGTCAGGATCGCAAAAGCCGGGCCCGTGATCCAATTACGGCCAAATTGGTATCCAATTTGATCGTAGAGGCTGGAGCCCAGAGAGTAGTGGCGGTGGACCTGCATGCTAATCAGATCCAGGGTTTTTACGATATCCCGGTGGATCATCTGCCTGGGGTACCGACTATTTCAGAATACTTTCGTACCAAAGGTCTGGCTGATAATGCGGTGGTGCTATCTCCGGATGTGGGTGGCGTAACCCGGGCCCGAGATTTAGCAGCCAAACTAGGTGCCCCCCTGGCCATTGTCGACAAAAGACGACCTGCCCCCAATGTATCCGAAGTAATGAATGTCATCGGTGATGTGCAGGGAAAATCCGTTATTATCATCGACGACATTATCGATACAGCCGGTACTTTGTGTACTGCTGCTGATGTAATGATGGAAAAGGGTGCCCGGGAAGTATATGCCTGCTGTACCCACGGGGTTTTCTCCGGTCCTGCCATTGAAAGGCTGTCTCAGGCACCTTTTAAGGAAATAATTATAACCAATACCATTCCCCTGGCCAAGGAAAAGCGTCTTGCCAATATGACCATTTTGTCGGTAGCCCCGTTAGTGGGAGAAGCTATCCTGAGAATCCATGAAGATCTATCAGTAAGTAAACTATTTGAAGCCTAGCTGGATTTTGGACAAGGTCATGTCTTATTGATATAATCAAAAAGATGTGTGCCCAGCTATTAGAAAAGGGAGTTGATTACCATGGCATTAGCACAAACACTTAAAGGAGTTAAACGTGAACTAAAAGGCAAAGGCCATTTGCATGAATTGAGACGCGGGCAAATGATTCCCAGCGTTGTATATGGTCAAGGCAGAGAACCTCTACCCGTTGCTTTGGAAGGGAAGAACCTTAATCGTATATTCAACCACTCTGGCTATAGTGGACTGTTCAGTTTAGAACTGGAAGGAGAGCAGCCTATTATGGTTCTGGTCAGAGAGGTGCAGAGGCATCCCGTTAACCGGGAAATAAATCATCTGGACTTCTTAGAGGTCAGCATGACCGAGAAAATCACCAGTAATGTGCCTATACACATAATCGGTGAAGAGGAAATAACCAAACAGGGAGCCATTCTCCAGTCAGGTGCCAAAGAATTAGAGGTAGCCTGTCTACCCGCTGATCTGCCCGAATCAGTTATCTGTGATGTATCCAAGCTGCAAGTAGGAGAGAAGATCACTGTAGCAGATTTAACGGTAGAATCGAACGTAGAAAAGATCAGTGATCCAGATACGGTTGTAGCCGTCATATTGGGTGCCAGCAAGGCCACAGATGAAGAAACTACCGAAGAAAGCGAAGCCACCCCCGGCGAAACCGAATCAGCGGAATAGATCTAATTTGACGCAGCAACCTTAATTGTACCTGTCAAGGTACATCAGGAGTCCCCGAAGGGGGATTTACGCAGATTTATATGATTAGCGCAGATGATTATTAAAAATTGAATGAAAATCATAAAAAATCTGCGTCAATCTGCGTCAAAGAAATACCCAGCCAACCGGCCGGACCGTTATTGCCGGATCAACTGTAGACCCCGGTTATCCGGGGTTTTTTGATACCATCTAGGTGAGGAGTTTTAAAAGCACATGAAAGTGATAGTGGGATTGGGTAATCCGGGGCCGCGTTACAAAGACACCCGACACAATGTGGGGTTTCAGACTCTGGAGGAATTGGCCCGGCGATACCCGGTACAGAGACAAGAGAGTCGGTTCGATGCTATTATCGCCCATTTGCAGATCAAGCAGGAAAAAGCGTTTTTACTTAAACCCCTGACCTACATGAATTTGAGCGGCCAGGCGGTAAGAGCCCTTATAGCCTACTATAAGATCGATCTTAAGGACATAATAGTGGTCTACGATGATATGGATCTACCGGTGGGAAACGTGCGTATTCGCGCGGAGGGAGGAACCGGCGGGCATCGCGGCATGAGTTCACTGGTAGAAAACCTGGGAACGCGCGAGTTTGCTCGGATCCGCATTGGGATCGGTCGGCCGCCCCATGAAGCCATAGATTGGGTCTTAGGTCGTTTTTCTCCCCAGGAAAAGCCCCTCATCAATAATGCTATAGCCCAAGCGGCTGATGCAGTCGAGGCCTGGATGGTTCGCGGCATAGATAAAGCCATGAATGAGTATAATTGAATAAAAGTCGGTTTCCCTGGAAAACTTATCAGTAAAAGGTATAAGGGGGCCGGCCAGCTGTGAAAATATATCATGTATGTGATATTTGCCAGCAAGTTTTCAATGTATCGGAACAAGAAGGCTATGAGGGCAGCCTGGAAATGCAGGGTATGTGCGAGGAATGTCTGCAGGAAATGGGTTTTGCAGAAACCCCCTCACATTCCCAAAAATTTTTTTATAACTAAGCCAAGTACATAATTTCATAGTAATATTTTAGAATCAGAAAAGTGGAGGTCTTACGACGTCCACCTTTAGCCATGGGGGAGGCAAGTTTTGAACGAGACCTGGATCAATCAAGTGGTGGAGACTATTCACCGCTCAGAAAACGTAATGTTGACCGGTTTGGCCGGATCGGCCCGCTCTTATTTGATCAGTATTCTGGCCCGCCAACTGAATCGTAAAGCCTTATGCCTGGTGCCCAGCGAAGAAAAGGCCTATGATCTAGCTAAGCAATTACAGTCATTTCTGCCTTCAGACCGTATGCTGCTGTTTTTGGGGCGGGAACTGGTTTTCCTAAAAGATAATTATTCCCGGGTGGAAGAAGGCCGGATCCTGGCCTTACGCGATTGTCTGCTGCGGCCTCGGCATAACAGCTTGATTATTGCCACCCCGGCTTCATTTCTCTTCCCGTTGAAATCTCCGCAACAGCTGCAAAAGGAGACCATCCACCTGCAAACCAATCAGGAATTGCCCTTGCGTTCTTTGCAGGAACAGTTGGTACGAAGCGGATATCAGCGGGCCGATACCATCACCCGCCCGGGTGAATTTGCCGTGCGCGGAGGATTGCTGGATGTTTTTCCAGTAGGGGAGAAAGACCCTTGTCGCATAGACCTGTTCGGAGATACCATCGAATCGCTGCGGCCTTTTCAGGTGGAAACGCAGCGCTCCATCAGCACCCAGGAGCAGTTGACCATCACTCCCGCTGACGAATTGTATGGAGATAGGCTGGAATCAACCCTGTTTGATTATCTTCCGACTGATGGCTGGGTCTTTTTTGACGAACCCCGTGAGTTTATGAAACAGTATGAGCGAGCCCGCAAACGCTATCAGGCCGCTATCCGCGAAGCCCGCCGCGAGGAGAAAATGGTTCAGGAATTGACTACCCTCACCGGGGAACAACTGACCGGTGCGATCCATTCCCGCCCCCGGCTGTACCATTCCTATTTCCCCGGCAACATACCCCAGGCTCAGGTGAGCTTGATGGAACATGTCTCCCAGCAGGAAATGGAGCCCTTTTTCAGCCAGTTTTCGGTCTTATACAGTCGCATACAGGAGTGGATAAAAAAAGGCTATCGTGTCTACATAGTTGCCCGGGGACGGGCTGCCCGAGAACAATTGGGCAAGGAACTGGTCGAGCAGCATATCAGCGGAGTGGAATTCCTGGAGGGCGGGATGGAAAAAGGTTTTGTCAGTTCCACCCTGCAGCTAGCTTTGATAAGCGAACAGGATATCTGGGGCAACAAAACCATTCGTACCACCCGCCGCCGACCGGAGCGAGAAGAACGCCTTCTGGTCGAGGATTTAAAGCTGGGCGATTACGTGGTGCATGAGAATTATGGCGTCGGCATTTTCCGGGGCGTGACCCGGGTGGAAACCGATGGAGTCACCCGCGAATATATTCTGCTGCAGTATGCCGGCACTGACAAACTCTACCTGCCTTTGGACAAACTGGATGCCCTCTACCGCTATAGTTTGACCGAGGAACGGGAACCGCGACTTAGTAAACTGGGGGGCAATGAATGGGAGCGCACCAAACGTAAAGTAGCTCAGTCCATTCAGGACATGGCCGAGGAACTGCTCCAACTATATGCCACCCGGCAGACCCAACAAGGGCATGCCTTTGGAGCCGATACTCCCTGGCAGGCCCAGTTTGAAGAGAGTTTTCCTTATCAGGAGACCCCTGATCAATTAAAAGCCATTCGGGATACCAAACGGGACATGGAATCCCGTCGCCCCATGGATCGGCTTATCTGTGGAGATGTAGGTTACGGTAAAACCGAAGTAGCCATGCGGGCCGCTTTTAAAGCGGTCATGGATGGCAAACAGGTAGCCATTTTGGTTCCTACTACCGTGTTAGCTGAACAGCACTACCTGTCCTTTCAGGAGAGATTTCAGGAGTTTCCTGCCACCATAGAAGTACTGAGCCGTTTCCGCACCACTGCCCAGCAGAAAAGGGTTCTGGAAGATCTGCGCAAAGGAGTGGTGGATATAGCCATAGGTACTCATCGTTTGCTGTCCAAGGATGTTGGCTTCAAAGATCTGGGCTTGTTAATAATCGATGAGGAGCATCGCTTCGGAGTGGCCCAGAAGGAGAAGATCAAAGCTCTCAAAGAACTGGTGGATGTGCTAAGCCTTTCGGCTACGCCCATTCCCCGCAGTCTGCACATGTCCTTGACAGGCTTACGCGATATGAGCGTTATCGAAACCCCTCCTCCGGAAAGGTATCCCATCACTACTTATGTTATGGAATACAATGAGGAAATTATCCGTGATGCTATCCTGACCGAGGTAGAAAGAGGCGGGCAGGTCTTTTTCGTCCATAACCGCATCGAAGATATGCACCGGGTAAAAAAGGAATTAGAGAAACTGGTACCGGGAGTATCCATAGGAGTGGGGCATGGGCGTATGAAAGAAGATGAACTGTCCCGGGTGATGATGGACTTTATCCAGGGCAAATTGGCAGTGTTCCTGTGTACCACCATCATCGAGTCGGGACTGGATATGCCCAATGTCAACACCATGATCATTGACGGAGCGGATAAACTGGGCCTGGCCCAGCTGTATCAGTTGCGCGGCCGAGTAGGACGCTCCCATCGGTTGGCTTATGCTTACCTTACTTATCGGCGCGAGCAGATATTGTCCGAGGTAGCTCAGAAACGCCTCAATGCTGTGCGCGAGTTCAGTGATTTGGGTTCGGGAATGAAGATCGCCCTGCGGGACCTGGAGATACGCGGAGCCGGTAATATATTAGGGCCAGAGCAGCACGGTTTTATTGCCGCGGTAGGCTTTGACCTGTACTGTCAGATGCTGGAGGAAGAAACCGCCCGGCTGAAAGGGCAGGTACCGGCACCCCAGTTTAATCCTCAGTTTGATATGGATGTGGATATGTATATACCGGATGAGTACATTCCCGATTCCGGCACCAAAATGCGCATTTATCGGCGCCTGCTTTTGGCGGTGGACATGCAGGAGGTAGAAGAGATACGCCGGGAACTGGTGGATCGCTTTGGGCCCTTGCCCTCACCGGTACAGAACTTCTTGGAGATAGCCAGCCTGCGCATCATGGCCAAAGCCAAAGCCATAAAAATGCTGCGCCGTCAGGGCCGCGAAATAGAGATCCAGGTGGCTGGCAAACTCCCCGCTGATCTGCACCAACGCATGACCGGCTTGAAATTCCGCCGTATCAACGACCACACGGTTCGCTTGAACATGGAAAGGGGCTCACTGCTGGAGCTCCACGGACTGCTCAGCAGTATCTGACGGCGGTTTCAGTTTATCTTTGATTTTTTTATAGCCGATTAATGCAGCCAGCAGTACAATAGTGGGGTACAAGAGGTTAATCGGCAGAAAGAGCAAGAAAGAATTAGCATTCAGAACCTGAACAAAGTACATATCAGACCTGATCATATAGATGGACATGGTCACTATCAAGAGACCCACCGGCAGAGTAAGACTGCGATAGTTTTTCAAGCCAAACAGCTCTTTTAGACCCAATACCACCCCCAGATAGTAGACCAGACAGGCTATAACGGCAGTGGTGAACCACAGGGAAAAAAAGAACAGTTCTATACGCTGAAAATTCTGCACTTCCACCAGGCGGAAAACTAAATATAAAGGAACAGAGGCAGCCCCACTTACTTCCGGACCCAGAACTGCCAAAACCAGAACTGTGCGCAGAGTCATCACCACAGCAGCTGCCAAATACCACCAGATAATCTTACGGAAACCATTAGGCAAATCATTGACCAAGGGCAACAACAGGGCAAACACCGCTACTTCTGCAAAAGGCCAATCGGCACCATAGAATGCCGCGCCTGCCATAGTATGCCATTCGCTCAATACGGGCAGCAGGTTGGAAAAGTCAGCTATACTTAGCGGTGCCAGGAAAGCAACAGCTAAGAGAAAAATTACGAAACCAATGACCAATTCCGCCAGTCGGGCTATATTGGTAACTCCCTTATATATACAGTAAGCTGCCGTTAGAACGATAATAGTACGCAGAGAAAAGGCCGGCAGCAGCGGGAAAAGCAGGCGCAGCAGGGAAAGGAGATCGCTTAGATAGAAAAGGGAAATGACCCATACTACCCATAAATAGATGCTACTTAGTATTTTCCCGGGGATACGGCCCAGACTGAGTTCGGCAATTTTAAAAATGCTTATTCCCGGAAACATTAGCTGCAAGCGCAAAATTATGGCTAGAACATAAAAACCCACCAGTGCAGCCAATATAGAAGAAATCCAGGCATTACGGCCGGCGCTGGCTTCCGGCAAAAAAACCAGAGCACTGCCCAAGATTTGAAGAAACACCATAAAGGCTACCTGCTGTGAAGTTAGATGGTTTTGCATGAAATCATCCTTTCGCCAGGCATTTAGGCGGACAACTTAAAAAAGGCCGAAAAAATGTCAACCAACGGCTGCAGCTGCTCAAGAACCATACCTGGATGGGGCAGAGCATCGCCTTCCCGCATATAATCGATACCATAGACCATACTGACAGCAATGATGGTTAAACCCAGCAGAGCTTCCTGCCAGTTCCCATTTTTAAGCAGATCTCGGCCTTCCTGCCAAATATACAAAAGGATAAACGATACTAAGATAATAAGCACCTAAACTACCTCCTGATCGACAAAGGACGCACAAGTTGACCTTGTCCGCGCAGATTCACTTTAACAACTACCCGCGACTCTACCTGCGGATAGATCTCATACCAAAGAGGTTCTAACCCCTCCCACTTTTCCGGTTCATAGCGTTGTACTTTTTGCCCCCAGCCCAGGATATCACTGTTGAGGTGTTGAGCTTTATTAATACAAGCCTGGATCTGTCTTTTGATCTCTTGGGCGGCTAAATCCTCCAGAAATTTTTCATTCTCCAATTTCTGAACATCAATTGATCCGCCCATGTCATTCCAACTCACTGTCACGTTTACCTCAACATCCATGATCAAGTTATCATTCGCTATGCGCGGGCGGACTCGGCTGTTAAAGTCGATCACATTCAGACTGACGAAATCCACACCAGGCCAGGGATCATCCAGGATCACCAGGCCGCCTTTATTAACATTGGAGCTCAACCAGCGGTAACCACGACATTCTAATTCATTTAAGAAACCCACCATACGGTTTTGGTGAAAGACCGCCGTCCCATCAACAGTTATTATCGGCTTGCCCTCTATTTCCGCTATGGTCACCTGGGGAGCAACCGGGTCTATGCCAGGAGCAAGCAGTTTATTTAAAAACTCCACCGCGGTAACCGGTACATAGATACCGAATTGCTTTTCCTGGATACGCAGGATATTGACAATACCCCGTGAAGTGCATAAAGCCAGGGGGCACTCACCGCTGAAAATATCATAAGGGCTGGCATTATGTGCCACAACCAGGAAAGAATTTTTGCGGATATTGCGGTTGCGGGCTAAAAAGTCCGCTGTAAAGTGAAGATCAGAGCGGGCCAGGTTTTCTCCCAGTATAAAAATGTCTGCGTGGGACCATAGCGGTAAGCGAGGCATTACCAGGGATATATTGCGCGCGGCCTGACTGGGAGTTTTGCCGGTGCCGGTAAAAACTTCGCTTTGGGGTTCGTTTGCACCGGTTTCTTGAATATTTATGGGCCGATTAAACTGAGCGTAGAATATAATATTGTCTTCATTGTCCAGATCAACTGCCAACCCAGCTCCCATCGCTGTTTGTTCAACGTCAGTCATAGCAGCGCAGCCGCTGGCCAGCAGCATTACCAATAACAGGATTCCTGCCAAAGTCTTCTGCATGGCTACCCTCCCGAGGTTTCCAGCAGTGGATAAAGGTCTGACAGAGGATTGGGCAAGGGCCACTGGTAGAGCAGAGCGAAAGCCAGATAAGCTCCAGTGAGGAACAATATAGAAAAGACCCAAGTCTCCCGATAAAGACGGTTCTTTATGAGACCGGGCAGTTCTATCAGTGCAATTAGAACCAGGGCTAAAATGGTCAAAAGCAGTAACATAGAAAAACTCCTTATTTAATAACGAAGGATCGATCATTTAAGTAAGTGCGGCGTAGTTCAAAGTCAACTTGTATATCCACCTTCATGGCGGAGAAGATTTCAGGCCAGTCTTGTTCTACCTGAGACCAGATATGCGGGTATTCTATTTCCAGGAGTCTGCCCCAGCCGAAAATATCTGCTTGATAGTTCTGGGCTTTGTGAATCGCCTGTTTCATCTCTTCCTCTATCTGATCCGCGCTCAGCTCCTCCATGCGGGCGAAGGTCTCCAAATTCAGCAGGGGCTTAGAGGAAGTCTGATCGTAAAAATTGCCGTCAGCAGACACTTGTACCATCATGCGCAGTTCACCCTCATTCCATACTGGTTTCATAGCAGCCTGGGAAGAGATTATTTCAATGGTGACATAGCGATTTTCATCACCCGGTGCGGGAATGACAATTAATCCGCCCCGGATTCGCTTCGAACTTAAAAAGCGAAAGCCCCGGCTTTCGGTTTCATTCAATTCTCCGGCCCATTCCGGGCCGCGAAAAACAGCGGTGCCTTCGATCTTCAGAAGCTTTTTCCCATGATCTGATATTACCCTCACCTGGGGCAACACCGGATCGATTCCGGGAGTAGCCAGATTATAAAGAAAATCTGCCAGAGTAACGGGCACATAAATACCGGCTTGACTTTCCTGGGTTTCCAGAATACGACGAATAGCTACCGATGAGAAACTCTCCAGAGGTGTATCTACCTGGTATATATCCTGAGGGGTTGCTCCCCGGGTCATAACCACCAAAGCATTTTCCCGGACATTAGGATTACGGGAGAGAAAATCGACAATATCGCTTACCCCGTGCCGGGCCAAGCTTTCACCTATAAGCAGAGTATTGGCATTAAACCACAAAGGCAGACGAGGCAGAGTCAGGGTCATACGCCGGGCGGCTTCGCTCAAGGTTTGGCCCCGCTCACTTAATACCACAAATCGAGGACCTTCCTGGGAACCGGCCTGGTCTGGGGTAACCACTTTGGCCAGCTGCACTGATATTATATAATCCCCATCATGCCAATCAGCAGCAGTGCCCACAGCAATAGCTGTTTGTTCTACTTCTACCCCCTGACATCCGCCTAGAGAGGCCGACAAGATTAGCGGGAGCAGAAAAACCAGAATAAACTGCCAACACCTCATTCTGGTCCCTCCCCTGATCCCTGGCGAATCTGGTCCTCCATACCTTCCATATAGGGACGCTTGTTGGCCAAATACCAGGGCCGCCGCACAATAATGTCACTGAGCTGAGCCCAGTTAAAGGGGGCCAGGGGAGAAAGGTAAGGCATACCCAGTGAAGACAGGGAAGCCATTCTGATCAGCATGAGAATAAGCACGATCATTATACCCAGAAATCCCAGAACTGCAGCTGCAATTAGATAGGCAAAGCGAGCGATGCGAATGATCAAGGCGGCATTATAATTAGGAGCCACAAAAGAAGCTATGCCGGTAAAGGCAACAATAACTACCATGGGAGTGGACACCAGACCAGCTCGAACTGCAGCATCACCGATAATCAGAGCGCCCACAATACTGACCGCCGGACCCACCGCCCGGGGCAGGCGTAGACCTGCCTCCCGCAGGAGTTCGAAGGTGGCTTCCATCAGAATAGCTTCCACAAAAATGGGAAAAGGCACCCCCTGACGGGCGGCCGCAATGGTCAGGTAGAGGGCAGTCGGGATCATTTCCTGGTGATAGGTAGTAACTGCCACGTACAGGGAAGGCAACAGTAGGGCTACCAGAAAGGCGATAAAACGTCCCATGCGATAAAGGGATGCCGGAATAAAAGGTGTATAATAGTCTTCCGCAGCTATCCAAAACTGAGGAAATGATATGGGCAGGATCATGGCAGTAGGGGAACCATCCACCAATATAGCAAGTCGTCCTTCCAGTAGATGGCCACATACCCGGTCCGGTTTTTCGGTGTTTTCTACCTGTGCAAAGATAGTAACTTTAGTATCAGAAATAAACGAATTTAGGTACTCAGGATCCAGGATCGCATCAGTATCAATAGCGCTTAAGCGGGAGCGAAGCTCATTTACCAGGTTGGGCGGAGTTATGCCGCTCACATAACACAAGACTACATCCGTCTTGGTGACCCGGCCGATAACATAACTTTCCATCTTCAGGTTAACTGACTTAATGCGCCTCCGGATCATAGCCGTATTGAAGCGAACTGTTTCTGTAAAAGCTTCCTTGGGGCCGAATACCACAACTTCGTTTTCGGGGGTTTCTACTCCCCGGCCTTTCCAGGAACGGGTTCCGGCTACCAGGGCTTCTTGGATGCCGTCAATTAGAAAAACCGTATCTCCGGAGCTGATATGATGGCAGATGCTGTTGTAATCTTTTACCGTTTTTAGGTCGGCCATTGTCAGTATGCGATAGCGTATACTCTCCAGCACATTATCATGGAGTCCGCCATTCTGGTTGCACAGCATATCCATTTCCAGCATAAGCGGTTTTAACAGATTGATTTCCACTTCCTGCCGATCCACCAAACCGTCGAAGTAGAGCAGCATGCCACTTATAGGTGGGTTGCGGCCGAACTGAAAAGGCTTTATGACGATATCGGAGCAATTCTGCAGTATGACCTCCAGATTAGCCTGATCGGTTTTTAAGATACCAGTAATGTTTTGATCTATTAATTCATGGGGATCAGAAGCATTATCGGGGGTGGACTTGCTGTTCAGATAGCGCATGAAGACCTCCTTAGGGCAGCATTTCATTTTAGTTTGTTCTGATTCGGCCTGCCTTATGCAGGGTTTGGCTGTTAATCCATATTCTGTACGGGGATAGACTTGGCCGGCTGATTGCTGGTCTCTGATTTGAATAGTATTCGCAAAAACATTAAAAAGGGGATAAAGAACAGAACCACTCCATAAAGAAAGGGAATGATGATGTTGGATAATATGTGTACTTCCAGAATATTTTCTGCCATGGCTATGGCGAATACCCCTAAAATAATAGCGGTCGGGGCGGTTAGAAAACGGTAGCTGCTCAGGCGCAGGGCCTGCTGCAGGCTGAGCAAACTGATATACCAGGTACCGGTGGTAGTGGCAAACATCCCCAATATCCAGACGCCTATAAATACGACATCGATATTTTGGATAAACTGGGCGATGTCAATAGCTCGTATTATTCTGAAGGTAGGAAAAGACATGGTCTGAGCAGCGGCAGCGCCGAATATGAGGAGGGAGAGCAGTACAGTTGAGGTCATCAGGAATACATAAGTTAACAACGCTGCTATTACAGCCCGGCGCATACCCTGCCAATCAGTTACCAGTTTACCCAGTGCCAGAATAATAAATCCCCGGGAAAGAATTATTGAAGTAGAGGAGGTAGCAATACCCAGCTCCTTTAGGTCTATATTGCTTATGGGGAGCAGATTTTCCGGGTTTAAAGGCTGACCGAATCCCAGCAGCAGCATAAATATGGTTAAAAATAAGCCTGATATGCCTACTATTTCAAAGGTCCTCACAAAGGTTTGTAAGCCGGATTTTAAGGCAGAAAAGCATACCAGCAAGAGGACCACGATATATACGCTTATAGGTGTTCCTGGCAAAACATTGGTTTCAACGAATTCTACAAATAGGCGAATGCCAAAAGCAGCAATGCCTAACTCCATTACAAAGTAAAAGATCTGCAGCAGCCGCCCCACTACTGAGCCAAAATGCTCTTCCAGCATAGCCGGAAAAGGTGTTTGGCTACGGCGTATTATGAACATATACATGAATAATATCAGCAGACCCGGCAGCAAAGATAAGGCGATGGCTATCCAAGCGTTGTTGCCCAAGCTTTCCAGCTGGCGTTTAGGTACTTCCAAAAAAGCAATCGGCATTGTCATTACCAGTAAAGTAGCGTAAATCTGAAATGGGCTGATATGCAGCATAAAGCCTCCCGTGAAATGCAATTGTTTTCCAGATTAGTCTGGCCAATAATAGCAAAACTATTAGTGCTCGACCTGTTTTTAAAAATTATCCCAGTTCCAAAGAGGGGCACCCCGAAAAATGTCATCATGGCCTGGGAAAGCATTTTAAAAAAAGGGGACAACCGGTTGATACATCCTGGATGGAGAATAAGATTAATTTATTTGTGGGCCGATGGTAAAAAGTGAATAAAAGGGGATTTTGAGTTATATACTATCACTGAAAGGATTTCAAGTTCTTCAAAAAAGGAGGGATAATGTAAATTGAAAGCAACAGGTATAGTTCGCCGGATTGACGACCTGGGTAGGGTCGTTATCCCTAAGGAGATACGCAGAACGTTACGCATTCGTGAGGGTGACCCTCTGGAAATTTTTGTTGATCGTGAAGGAGAAGTTATCTTAAAGAAATATTCTCCCATTGGTGAACTGGGAGATTTCGCTAAAGAATATGCGGACTCGCTCAATGAGACCATCGGTCATATTTCGATGATAGCGGATCGAGATGTTATCATCGCTGTTGCCGGCGCCAACAAAAGAGAATTCCTCAGCAAAGCGATAGGCAAAGCTGTGGAAAGGGCCCAGGAAGAACGCACTACCCTGATAATGAACGGTCTGGAAGCTCCTGATGATGAGAATCTACATGTAATTCAGAATGACGACCGGGAGTACACCATCAAAGCCCAGGTGATAGCTCCCATTATCACCCAGGGAGATCCCATCGGTGCCGTGATAATT
>CAZTZX010000020.1:14980-29145 GCA_964618175.1 uncultured Syntrophomonas sp.
AGAACCTACCATGCATATTTTTTAGAGCGGCCCCGCGCCGCTCTTTTTGAGCGCAAGAGGGGCAAGGGGAACAACGCAAGTCAGGGGACGGTCCTTAAACTTGCGTTTTAGCACAGCTTTATTTGGGATAGTTCCAATATCATAAAAACGCAAGTGTAAGGACCGTCCCCTGACTTGCGGAGACTGCTGAAAAAATATTGTGTCATTCTGAGGCGTAGCCGAAGAATCTTTACTGGTGCCGGGGGTAAAGATCCTTCGGTCGTTCCTCCCTCAGGATGACAACGGCCCCTATTTCTCACTGCGCGCGCTGTAGGGAACGGCCCCTGTGCCGTTCCGTCATCCTGTCCCTTATTGTCAAGCGCTTGTTTAGAACGTGCCTTAACTTGTGCTTGCGTATCCACGGATTGAGGATAGTTGTGGTATAATATACCTCACGGAAATTGGGGAGGAAGTCAATGGACAACAGGCAGAGTTTTCTGAAGGGGGCTGTGGTCCTTAGTGTAGCCGGAGCCATCAGCAAGGTTCTGGGTGCCCTGTACCGCATACCCCTGGCCCGTCTGATCGGCGGAGAAGGCATGGGCCTATATCAGATGGCCTATCCTATTTATACTACCATTCTATCTTTGGCTACCGCCGGAGTACCGGTGGCAATTTCCGTACTGGTGTCCCGCAAAGAGACCCAGGGATTCACCGGTGACAGTCGCAAAATTTTCCGCGTTTCTTTAATATTGCTCTTCTTTTTCGGTATTATTTTAAGCCTGGCAGTAATGCAGGGTGCCCAATTTATAGCCAATCACGTTCTTAACGAACCGAGGGCTTACTATCCTATTTTGGCTGTAGCACCGGCCATTTTCTTTGCCTGCCTGATGTCAGTTTTCCGGGGCTATTTTCAGGGCTATCAGTCCATGATCCCTACCGCAGTCTCCCAGGTGCTAGAACAGCTCTTTCGAGTAACGGCGGTAGTTATTCTCGCCGTTATGCTTTTTCCCAAGGGACTGGAATATGCGGCTGCTGGTGCCACCTTTGGGGCGGTGGTCGGCGGGGTCATAGGCCTCATTGTTTTATTTATCTTTTACCTGGGCTTTCGTAAGGAACAGTCTAAAAAGGACCTCAGCCTGGAATACAGTGGCACCAGTTCCTGGGAATTGGCCCGGGAAGTGGTAAGATTGGCAGTGCCGGTATCTTTTGGGGCGGTAGTCCTGCCCCTGGTGCAGATGTTGGATGCCATCATAGTACCCGGGCGTTTGATGGCGATTGGCTACACCACTTCGCAGGCGACTGCTCTGTATGGGCAGCTAGCCGGTATGGCAGCGGTACTGATCAGTCTCCCCACAATATTTACTATCGCCATTTCTACCAGTCTAGTACCGGCCGTAAGTCAAGCTTTGGCCCAAAATGATCGAGGCCTCTTGAATTCACGCATAAACTACGGGCTGCGGGCGGGCATGCTTATTTCCTTGCCCTGTGCGGCAGGTCTGTATATATTGGCCTTTCCTATTTGCGATCTACTCTATGCCGCTCCTGAGGCCGGAATACCTTTGGAACCGCTGGCATTCTCCTGTATCACCCTAGCTGCCTTCCAACTCTCCAGCGCTGGTTTGCAGGGCATTGGAAGGCCGGAAATAGCCATGCGCCACCTGCTGATCACCGGGGTTCTGAAAGTGATTTTCAACTATACCCTGACTGCCATTCCCATGATGAATATACGCGGGGCCGCCATTGGAACGGTCTTAGCCTTTACCATCGGATCGTTGCTCAATATAATTTATTTACAACGCCTTACCAAAGTAACCTATGAAGTCGGACGTCTGCTTAAATTAACACTGGTGACCGTCTTTATGAGCATCGCCGTCAAATACTCCTATCAGTATTTGGTGGGCATCGATATCCACTCTAGCCTGGCCACCGTAATAGCCATCACTCTGGGGGTAGGTATTTACGGCTTAACGCTGTTTTTGATCAAGGAACTGGATATGAACATGCTGAAGAGTATTATAAAAGATGTGAAATAGACGGTAGGGAGACGCGCAAGTTAGGGGACGGTCCTCCGACTTGCGCTTTTATGAAAGCTCTTCTAGTCTACAATATGGATGGCGTTTAAAGCGCAAGTCGGAGGACCGTCCCCTAACTTGCGCGGAGGCACCCACCCTGGGACAACCGGAGAAAGGAATAAGATATGGAAACAGGAAATAAAGCCATAGAAGATCTTCTGGAAGTAATGGACAAGCTGTTAAGCCCCCAGGGCTGTCCCTGGGATCGGGAGCAGACCCATCAATCCCTGACTCGCTATCTTATTGAAGAAAGCTATGAAGTCCTCGAAGCTATCAAAGAGCAGGATATGGATAAATTGCAGGAGGAGTTAGGCGATGTACTCTTGCAGGTGGTATTTCACGCTGCTTTGGCTGAGCGGGCCGGTTATTTTACCTTTGCTGATGTAGCCCGCACTGTGGAGCAGAAAATGATCCGCCGTCATCCCCACGTATTTGCCGATATGAACTTAAAGACCAGTGATGATGTCATGGATCACTGGGAAGGCTTTAAGAAACAGGAAGGCAAAATCAGAGTCTTGGAAGGTATACCGGTTATGCTGCCGGCGCTTATGAGAGCAGAAAAGCTGCAGTATAAAGCAGCCCGGGTCGGTTTTGACTGGCCAGGGGTACAAGGAGCAGTTGACAAGCTCAAAGAAGAAGCCGATGAGCTGGCTCAGGCTCAGGGAGCTGAGATAACCGAGGAGATGGGGGATCTTTTGTTTGCTCTGGTAAATGTGGCCCGCTTCAAAGAAGTGGAACCGGAAGAGGCCTTACAGAAGAGCAATGATAAGTTTGTGCGCCGTTTCAATTATATAGAGGATGCCATAAAAGAGTCCGGACGTACCTGGCAGGAGATGACCCTGGAAGAAATGGATCACTATTGGGATCAAGCCAAGGAAAAAGGTCTTTAAAACATACAGGTACATTGCCTTAAATCGCATAAGTTTGTCCCAAAAAAAAGGAATATAATGAAACACAGCGAATAAGCCATAATATGCCAAGTAAACTAGGGTCAAAGGAGGGATAGATACTTGAATAAAACTGATTTAATTAATGAGGTAGCGGTGAAGACTGGTATGACCAAGAAAGATACCGAAAAGGTGGTCAATGCACTTTTCGACACCGTACAAGGAACTTTACAGACCGGGGAGAAGGTACAGCTGATTGGTTTTGGCACCTTTGAGGTTCGACAGAGACAAGCTCGCAAGGGACGCAATCCCCAGACTGGACAGGAAATCAGTATACCCGCCACCAAGGTACCCGCTTTTAAGGCCGGTAAAGCTCTAAAGGACGCTTTATAGAAAAATGCGGCTGGATAAGTTCCTGAAAGTATCCCGCATCATTAAGCGACGAACGGTAGCCAAAGACTTCGCAGAACATGATCGGGTTCTGGTGAACGGGAGAGTGGCCAAGCCCTCTACTGAGATAAAAAAAGGCGACCGTCTTACTATTCAGGTAGGCCATCGCACTACCGTTTTTGAGGTATTAGACATCAAAGACAATGTGCCGGCCAGTGAGGCCAAAAACCTTTATCGAGTAATTGAGTAATTCAGTAATTATCGCCCTGCTTGCAGGGCGATTCTGTTTTTTCTGAACAAGCTAGGGCAGGCATACCTGGAAATTTCCGCGCATATGTATAGAAGGTAAATGTCGAGATCAAAAGGGTTTGTCCTGGATGGGAGGCGAATGCCGTGGCGGATCACTCACTCAGACTGGTAAATCGCAATCAGATGGAATTAAGCGGGGTGGTGAATGTCAATACCTTTGATGAACAGGAAATCGTTCTGGAAACCCAACAGGGTTTTTTGGGTATTGCCGGCGAACAGCTGCATATTACCCTGTTGAACCTGGATGAAGGTAAAGTAGCGGTGGAAGGGAATGTCAGCAGTATCATTTACCGCGAACAGGGCAGTGATGTGAGAACTCGCAGTCGCAATATTCTCAACCGTCTGCTCAAATAAGGGCCCACAGGCCGGGTTCGGGGGGGAATGCTATTGTCCGAGCTGCTCTTACAGATTCAATCATTTGTACTGACTGCAGTGCTTGGAGTCGTAGCCGGTATGGTATTTCAATTCTACCAGTTACTGGTGAGACGCGCCCGGGTAGGCAAGTATTCTTTGTATGTAATGGATTTCTTCCTGTGGATGTTGATGATCCTGTTGATATTTGCCGCCATGCTGTTCATAAATCAGGGAGAGATGCGGGTTTATGTGCTGATCGCCCTGGTAGTGGGCATAATCATATATCACCATTATCTGGGGCCCACTATGGAAGGCCCCATTTCCACCCTGGCCCAGCTTACTATCACGGCCGTTTCTTTCCTGTTCGGTATTATTAAGCGCCCCGTGCTGGCTTTAAGCAACTGGCTCAAAGGCTTGATAAAACGGGGGAAAGGGCCGCCACCTTCTGACAAGGAAGAGGATTAAGTAAAAAAATATTTTCCCCAGGCAGGAATTAAGCCTTGCTGGCCCGAATGAGTGTTATGTAGTAAATTTGTCCACAGTTTGTGGAAAAGATGTGGATAAGGTCCTGTAAATATGAAAATAGAAATTCGGGGAGCAGAAAAGCTGAGCTTTCGGGAAAGACAAGTGGTGGCCTTGAAGGAAATGGGCAAAAGTACCGAAGAGATTTCGAAAACCCTCAAGATTACTGCCAGCACCATTGCCACCCTTTACAACCGAGCCCGGAATAAAGGCTATGAAGTAGTCATTGTGCTTCCCGGTGATGTTTTAGGTATCTATGGCGGGGAGGATGATGAGCTTGAAGAGTAAGAAAAGTGTCAAACGACCTTGGCGGTTGATTGGCGTCGGTCTGCTGTGTGCAGCCATGGCCTTTGCTCTGATTCCGCGGGTCACAACGGTGGTAGAGCTTTCCCAACGCCAGCAGAGTCTGTTGGCGGAAAAAGTTGCCCTGGAACAACAGCAGCAAAGGCTCCAAATAGAACTGGACAAGGCCGATTCGCCTGAAAATATTGAACGCTTAGCCCGTGAGCAACTGGGAATGGTCAAACCAGGGGAACAACGATTGGTTCCTGTCCTGACCAGATAAGGAAAAAGGCTACAGCTGAGCACTTCATATATTGACTCCGAACTTGGCACAGGATACAATGAACCTAGTATTAATCCGAGGGGGATTCTGTTTTTTATGCCAACCGAACAAACCAATATCGTGCTTGGTAGCATTATGGAAGGAAAGGTACAGGGGATCACCAGTTTTGGTGCCTTCATTGAGCTTCCTGGTGGGATGGTGGGGTTAGTCCACATTTCTGAAATTGCTGATACTTATGTGAAAGATGTAAGGGACTTCTTAAAAGAGGGAGATCCGGTAAAGGTCAAAGTACTTAATGTCGCCGGCAAAAAGGTTGGCCTATCCATTAAACAGGCAAACCCGCCCGCAGCTGCTCCAGAAAGACCTGTCCGGCCAGTACAACAGCACTATGAGCGACCAGCTGGTAATTACGCCCATAATAATCGGCAACGTTCCAACACCCGAGATGGGCAGGGCAGCCTGGACGATAAGATAGCCAAGTTTCTCAAGGAAAGCGATGAACGCATGCAGCCCTTGAAAAACCGCCTGGAGCCCCGCAAAAGGCCCCGTAATAACTAAGATGCTCACAAGCACTTCCAGTTTAGGAAGTGCTTTTTCAATAAGGTAGGGAACGACATGCCCGTGGTCTGCCTTGCCGCCCTGTGTCCTGGCATGGTAGGGGTCGGTCTCCGTGCCGACCCGAACAGGTTTATCATCGGATAATGGATGGAAATACCCATTTATTACCGCACTTTCACATTAACGGGCCCCAGGCCTTACCGGAGGAAAAGCAAGGCAAAAGAACCGTCTGAGACCACTGAAAAAGTGCATGTCATTCTGAGGCGTAGCCGAAGAATCTTTATTGGTGCCAGAGGGAAAGATCCTTCGGTCGTGCCTCCCTCAGGATGACACTTAAAAGGGTACTTTTTCAGTGGTCTCGAACCGTCCCCATGCCTTCCTGCAGCACATCTAAGGAGAAAATATATGCGTTACGTAGCGGTAGATATAGGAACCAATTCCTGTCGGTTGCTCATTGCTGAAGAGTACAGCGGGTCATGGAAGGTTTTACATAGAGACCTGGTAACTACCCGCATAGGGGCCGGGGTCGATCGGCACGGCGTGATCAGCCCAGCGGCCATGGAAAGAACCATACAGGGATTAACGCAACTGCAGGCATTAATCATCCGCTGCCAAGTGGACAAGATGCGGGTAGTGGCAACCAGTGCCCTGCGTGAGGCTGCGAACCGACAGGATTTCGTCAGCCGGGTACGTCAGGAACTAAACTGGCAGGTGGAAGTTATCAGTGGAGAAGAAGAAGCTCAGCTCAGTTATCTGGGAGTGAGCAGCGGCTTACCGCTGGATAGGCCTCCCCTGGTAGTGGATCTGGGTGGGGGGAGTACTGAATTTATGATCGAAGATCCCCAGACCTGGTATATTTCCTTGCCCTTAGGAGCGGTGCGGGTTACTGAGGCGGGTATGAGTGATGCGGAAATTATGGCCCTGCTAGCCCTCTTGACCGAGACGCCTAGCACCTCCGCTAATCCGTTAGTGGTAGTGGGTGGTACTGCCACCACCTTGGCAGCTATGCAACTGCAGCTTAAAGAGTATGATTCTCAACAGATTCATGGGCAAGACCTCTCTATCGCCCAGATCAAATACTGGCGTGATCATTTAGCCTCCCTGACCTTAGAAGAGCGCCAGCAGGTACCCGGGCTGCAACCCCAGCGGGCTGACATCATCGTCGCTGGCATCCGTATCCTGGCCCTGATAATGGAGAAACTCGCCTACCACCGCCTGCTGGTAAGCGAGTCCGACATCCTCGACGGAATAATAGCTCAGATGCAATAGGGGACCGTCCCATCTTGCATCCCATCTCGCACCCTCCCCTACTATATCCTGTTGAACAAAAGAAGAAAGTGTGGGCAATACGGTTCAGGCAAGGAATTTTGTTGGAAGAAACGGGCGAGCCCTGACCGGTAGTTACAAAATTTCCCATGTGTCCCTGCTATAATTGGTGGACAACCGTCAAAAAGGAGGGACTCAGATGCTGGAGAAAACGGAAGTTTACCCTTATCAGCGCGTAGCCGATCTGGGGGTAAACAAACGCAGGGTCATGCGGCGACCATTCCTAAAGCTGAAACCCATTGATTTGCCTGGGAGCCTGTTGCCTTCGCTGCAGGCTTTATTTACCATAGATCAATTGCTGATTGGTGCCGGGGCAGTTCTTTTGGCCCGAGCTTTTGTACTGGGTGAACTGCTGCCTTTTATATTTGCCTATATGGCCGCCTTTGGGTACCGGAATCGCTCCCGTGCCGCGGTGATCGCCTTGTTTGCTCTGCCAGGCTTTATAAGTGTTCTGTCCGGGCTGAGCCTGGGCAGCAATATAATTGCCGTGTTGCTGCTGATGGGTGCCCTTACTACTGTTCGCATACCGGAAGATAAGCTGTGGTGGGGGCTACCATTACTAACCACTGCCATCCTACTAGTGGTTAAAACAGCCTTTCTCATTATTACCTCTTTCAGTTTCTATGCGGAAATGGTGGTAGTGTTTGAAGCTACCATCGCCGGCATAATGTGTTTCGTATTTATGGTCTGCACCGTGGCCCTAAAAGAATCGCGACCTCTCGCCCACTTCACCTTTGAAGATATAGCCGCCTTCCTGGTTTTAGGAGTCGGATTGGTTATGGGGCTGCAGGAGATCAGTTTGGCTGGCTTGCATGTTAGCAGTATTTTATGCCGACTGGGAATTCTGATAGCCGCACTGGTTTGGGGAGCCGGAGGAGGTACTATGGTGGGGGTGATGACGGGTCTAATTCCGTCGGTGACTTCCAGTATCTTTGGGCCCCACCTGGCCTTATATGCGGTGGCCGGACTGCTGGCCGGGTTATTCCGCAATTTCGGACGACTGGGGGTCATGATCGGTTTTATGATGGGTACTCTGGCCCTCTCCCTGTTTATAAATGAGACCCAGGCTACCATTCTCGGTATGTGGGAAAGCGCTCTAGCCTGCCTCATCTTTTTTCTCTTGCCCGAGAACTTTACCGACCGGGTGCCCATTCAATCGCTGGGGCCAATCTCTAGTTTAAAAGAAACCGAGGTGCAGGTAATCGACACTCGACTCAAAGAAACAGCTCGTCACCGTATTGAAAAGCTGGCCTGTGTTTTTGATGAGCTGAGCTGCGCTCTTGTCAAAGAAGCCCCCGTCCGTTCGCAATCAACTAACCGTGGCTATCTGGATTATTTATATGATGAAATTGCCCAGGGCTTCTGTAAAAGCTGCTCACGCCGCGAGACCTGCTGGGAAAAGGATTGTTATCGCACCTCCCAGGAGGTTATGGAGATATTTACGCTGGCGGAAATGAATGGCCAGGTGCAATACCAGCAGTGTCCTGAAGAATTCCGCCGCCGCTGTATTTGTGGACGGGAATTGGTAGGTACGGTCAATTACCTGTTTGATAACCTACGTCTTAACGATTACTGGAGCGAGAAACTGGGTGAATCACGGGATCTGGTGTCACGGCAACTGCAGGGGGTCAGTAAGGTGATCCGGGATCTGGCCGGCCAGATAGATGTGCAGACCATGGTGGATTTTGCTCTGCGCGACCGAATGCTGAGTGAATTCAAACGCTCTGGTCAGGGTATCAAAGATATTACCCCGGTCAAGGCCGGCGATCAGCAGAAATTTATTACTATTAACGCCGAAGCTTGTGCCAGTGGGGAACGCTGCGAAAAGGAGACTGCCCTGGCCCTATCCTCTTATCTGGGGGAAAAATATGAAGTCTGTGAAAAAACCTGCCCCCGTCTGCGCGGCAAAGGGTTGTGCGAATTCACCCTGTGCCGATCTTTCACCTACCGGGTCACTACCGGAGCGGCCCAAGTGGGACGGGAAGCTGTTTGTGGGGATAGTTTTACAATTGCTACTCTCAAGGAGGGGCAACAGCTGATCGCGCTCAGTGATGGTATGGGGATCGGACAGCGCGCCCTAAATGAGAGCCAGGTGGCGGTACGGCTTTTAGAGAATCTACTCAATAGCGGCTTTGATCGGGATATTGCTCTCAAGACGATCAATTCGGTTCTGCAACTAAAGTCCAGTGCCGAAACTTTTGCAACTTTGGATATGGTGATGATTGATTTATTTACAGCCGAAGTGGACTTTATTAAAGTGGGAACCGTACCCTCTTTCATCCGACGGGGTAGACGGGTGGGATTGGTCACTTCCAACTCACTTCCCATCGGTATAGTAGACAATTTGGAGATCGGCACCGAAAGGCGCTCACTATGTCCGGGCGACATGCTGGTTTTGGTGAGTGATGGGGTGTTTGAAGCGTCGCGCACCACCTCCGGTGAAGAATGGATCCCCGAATTCCTGACGGCCCTGAGCGAGAGCGATCCCCAGCTCAATGCCGATCTTATCATGCAAAAGGCTCTGGGACTCTGCCACGGCCAACCACGCGACGACATGACCGTAATCTGCGTGACACTGGAAGTCAATTATTCTCATTAATAGGTACAAAGCAGTTTGACAGGGGGCGATTTGCGGGTAGCATATATATAAGGATAAAAAGAAGCAAGGATTGCACCCTATGAATCAAACTGTGGTACGCTATATACAAGACCGAAATCTGCTAAAACCTGGAGCTAGAGTACTGGTAGGGGTTTCCGGGGGAGCAGATTCAATGGCCCTGCTACATATTCTGCATCAGTATTGCATCGACAAAAGTGGTGTACTGTGGGCTGCTCACTTAAACCACAGTTTGCGCAGTCAGGCAGGCCAAGATGAACAGCTAGTCCGAGACACCTGCCGTTGCTGGGATATCCCTTGCTACACCAGAACAGTGGATGTGGCAGCAGTGGCGGCCCGCTCCAAGAAGTCTCTGGAAGAGGCGGGGCGGGACTGTCGTTATCAGTTTTTTCGCGAACTGGCTGATAGACTGGGTGCCGATTATATTGCCACTGCTCACCACCAGAATGATCAGGCGGAAAGCCTCCTGCTCCATCTGTTGCGTGGCAGTGGTATTCGTGGGTTGCAGGGTATGCAGCCCGTTAAGGGGCAGTTGATCCGGCCTCTTTTATGTGTTACCCGGCAGGACATTGAAAGCTATGTTCAGGAGCATCAGTTGCCCTTCTGCCAGGATCTCACTAACCATGATCCGGCTTTTGTTCGCAACCGTATTCGCTTACAACTGATCCCTTATCTGCAGGAAGCCTTTAATCCGCGCATTGTTGAGGGGCTCAACCGCCTGGCGGCCATTGCTCAGGAGGAAAATGCCGCTTTGGATGAAATGGTTGACCGGCAATGGCCGCTATTATCAAGCTGGATGGAGGGAACACTAGAACTGGATGCTGGTCGTCTCAGGGAGGAACCGGCGGCTTTGCAAAGTCGCCTGATTCTACGGGCTCTGAAGGAGGTATCCGGTCAGAGCGACTGGTCGCGGGATGATCTGTTGCGGGTGCGGGATCTGCTCAGCAAGCCCGGCTCCAATCTCATCTTGCACTTAGCCGGTGATGTCCAGGTAGGCAAGGTCTATCGAAAACTGGTTTTTACTCAGGGTCTCACGGACAGCCCTACTTTTTGTTACCCGCTCACTATTCCTGGAGAGGTATATATCCGTGAACTGGGCATGACCTACTCCTTGGCTACAGTGCCGGCCCAGGAGTGGCAAGCTGCTCCAGATGCCATTGCTCTGGATTTGGATCGCTTGGCCAGTCCGTTATGCTTGCGCTCGCGCCAGGCAGGAGACCGATTGCGGCCACTGGGTTTTAAGGGGCGCAAAAGTCTGAAAAAATACTTTATGGAACAAAAGATTCCTGCTCGCCAGCGCAACTGCATTCCCCTGTTAGCTGCCGGGGAGGAGATTTATGCTATACTGGGATTTATGGTGACCCAGCCGGCCGTCGTAACTGATTCCACCCGGCGAATTCTTGTGATAAAAGCCCGTCCAGATGCAAAAGCTACCTAAGGTATATGTTTTCATGCAATTGGTCTGGATTGTAAAGGGTAGGAGGTTATGCTACAATATGACGGAAAATTCACTGCAGCCTGAAGGAGAGGAAGACTTTGGATAAAACCTTCAAAAACATCGCGATATACGTACTTATCGTCTTAATGGCTTTATTTGCTATCAAGCTGACCTCCACCAATGAGGTAGATATAACTGAATTTACTGAGCCTCAGTTCCTGGCCAAAATAGAAAAAGGTCAGGTTAAAACGGCCCAGGTAGAGATCGATGAATTGGTTTACAATGTTAGCGGAGAATTGACCGATGGCAGTCAATATTCTGCTACGATCTCCAAGGAAAGTAATGTCATCCAGCTCCTGAGCGATAAAAAGGTGGACTATGATACCGATGAAAAAAAGCCACCCCCCTGGTATTTGTCACTTTTGACGACACTGTTTCCTATCATCATCCTGATTGCCTTTCTGATATTCATCATGAATCAGAGCCAAGGAGGCGGCAATCGGGTAATGCAGTTTGGCCGCAGCAAAGCTCGGCTGATGACTGGTGAAGAAGTAAAAATCAGTTTTGATGATGTGGCTGGAGCGGAAGAGGCTAAGGAGGAAATGCAGGAAGTAGTCGAATTCCTCAAAAATCCGCAGAAGTTCATCGAGATCGGAGCTAAGATCCCTAAAGGCGTACTGCTGTTTGGAGCGCCTGGTACCGGTAAGACACTAATGGCTAGAGCCGTAGCCGGTGAAGCTGGAGTACCTTTCTTTTCCATCAGTGGTTCTGATTTTGTAGAAATGTTTGTGGGAGTTGGCGCCGCCCGGGTGAGGGATTTGTTCGAACAGGCCAAAAAGAGCTCCCCCTGTATAGTATTTATCGATGAAATTGATGCCGTGGGTCGCCAGCGCGGTGCCGGTCTAGGCGGCGGACACGATGAACGTGAGCAGACCCTGAATCAGTTGCTGGTAGAAATGGATGGTTTCAGCACCAACGAAGGCATCATTGTTATGGCTTCCACCAACCGGCCCGATATCTTGGATCCCGCCCTGCTCAGGCCGGGGCGTTTTGACCGTCATATTTTGATTGATCGTCCTGATGTTAAAGGGCGCGAAGCCATTCTCAAAGTGCATATCAAAGGTAAGCCCTTGGCTGATGACATAGACCTGGAGGTATTAGCCAAGCGTACCCCGGGATTCACGGGCGCAGATTTGGCCAATATGGTTAATGAGGCCGCCTTGCTGACGGCTCGGCGTAGTAAAAAGCAGGTCGGTATGGAGGAAATGGAAGAATCCATTGAGCGAGTCATAGCGGGACCTGAGAAGAAAACCCGGGTTATATCGGAAAAAGAAAAGAAACTGGTGGCCTTTCATGAAGCCGGCCATGCTCTGGTCAGTTATTTCCTGCCTAATACTGATAAATTGCATAAGATTTCGATCATACCCCGCGGACGCGCCGGAGGCTATACCTTGTTGCTGCCCGAGGAAGACCGGAATTATATTACCAAGTCCTACCTGTTAGATGAGGTAGCGACCCTTCTGGGAGGCCGAGTGGCTGAAGCCCTGGTATTGAACGATATCAGTACCGGAGCTCAGAATGATCTGGAGCGGGCCTCCGGTATCGTGCGTAAGATGATCACCGAATACGGGATGTCCGAGGAGTTAGGGCCGATGACTTTCGGCCACAAGACCGAAGAAGTATTTTTAGGCCGCGACATATCCCGGGATCGCAATTATTCCGACGCCATCGCCTTTGCCATTGACAAAGAAGCCAGCCAATACATGGAAACCAGTTATAATAAAGCCGAGCAAATTCTGCAGGACAATATGGATAAACTGCATCAAATTGCGGAACGATTAATGATAGAAGAAACCATGGAAGCCAATGAGTTCCAGGCCATTATGACCGGACAAGCATTTGCTGAGAAGGCTCCGGACGAAGAGGCGGACAGTGTTGCTTCCCCTTTACCTGAAAACCCTGCCGAAACTTAAAGGAGATAACTAAGTGCAACAGACCTTGGTCATGGTAAAACCAGATGGAGTAGAAAGAGCCCTGGTGGGGGAGATAATCCGCCGCATTGAGCAAAAAGGTTTTCGTCTGGCCGCCTTAAAGATGCTGCAGTTGGATCGGGCCACGGCTGAATCACATTATGCTGAACATAGCGCTCGGCCCTTTTTTGCGCAGTTGGTGGATTTTATCACTTCTGGACCGGTGGTAGCCATGGTATGGGAAGGGCAGAGCGTTATCCCGGCCATACGTACTATGATGGGAAAAACCAATCCGCTGGAAGCAGAGCCGGGAACCATCCGCGGCGATTTCGGCAACAACATCAATTTTAATATCATCCACGGCTCTGATTCCGAAGAATCAGCCCGGCGCGAAATAAACCTGTTCTTTAAACCTTCAGAAATAAAATGACCCCGCCAAACGGGGATGGTATGCAAGCGCAAGTTAGGGGACGGTCCTTCGACTTGCGCTTTTATGATATCTTCTATTCCACCATAAAGATTCCGATTAAAGCGCAAGTCGAAGGACCGTCCCCTAACTTGCGCGGATCGTCCCCTACAGGGTTAAAGCCTCCTTGCATAAAGCACCTTTCTAACAACTCGGGGCAGGATTTTTATTCCGGTCGTTTAATATAATACTAGTAGAAGACCCTATTATCTTTTAAATTCGATACATGAGGTGAATTGATCATGAAGAGGGTTGAACTGCTAATAAATGACGAACTGTATAATCAATATCTGCAGCGGAACGCGGAAGAGGAAAAGGAACCAAGATTCTGCTTGCATGATTTTCGCCATCATATTGATGTAGCACGCATCGCTTATATCTTGGTGTTAGAACATAATGATCTTAAATATTTTGTGCAAGAACACGGCTTGTCTGGCCGTCTGGCCGCCAAAGAGGTTATTTATGCCGCTGGTCTTCTGCACGATATCGGCAAATGGCAAGAATATAAAGCAGGGGTAGACCATGCTTCGTTTGGAGCTAAACTGGCTCGGGAAATTCTCCCTCGAGCCTTTTTTGATCCCAATGAAGTGGAAATGATCGCCCGGGCAGTTTATGAACACCGCAACATCAGCTCAACCATGACTTTTTTGGGAGAACGTATCCATCGGGCCGATAACCTGTCGCGCATATGTATCAATTGCGAACACGATGC
>CAZTZX010000021.1:0-29018 GCA_964618175.1 uncultured Syntrophomonas sp.
TCGGCTCAGGACCTCAGTGAAGAGGTACTCCTTACGATGGTTGAGCTAAAGGAGCAGGGAGTCAAGCTGGCCATAGGTTCATCCAGCAAAAATGCTAAGCTGATTCTACAGCGTATTGGTTTGGAAGGCTTTTTCGATGCCGTAGCAGATGGCACAAATATCGTCCACTCCAAACCTCATCCGGAAGTGTTTCTAAAGGCAAGTGATTATTTAGGGATCCCGCCGCAGGAGTGCTTGGTCATCGAAGATGCTATGGCAGGAGTCGAAGCTGCTCTAGCAGCCAAGATGGATTGTGCAGCTGTGGGAGACGCCTTGGGACATCCCCGGGCGACCTACCGTCTCAACCGTTTTATGGATCTTCTTCAGATTGTATTGGGAGATGACGAAAAGAGGAGAATCTAATGATACTAGCAGCTGATATAGGAGGTACAAAATCGCTTTTTGCTTTATTCGAAGTGGCAGGAAGTTCCTGGCAGGTTTATTATCTCCGGCAATATCCCAGTAGAAGTTTTACCTCACTGGAGGACGCCATTCAAGCTTTTCTTGCCGATTATACCTCCTCACATGGTTGTGCACCCAACATCGAAGCCGCCTGTTTCGGCATGGCAGCTACCATCACCTATGAACGCTGCTTTTTGGTCAATTTAGGATGGACAGTGGATACCGAGAGCCTTAAAAGAAGGTTCCCGGAAATCCCGAAAATACAGGTCTGCAATGATTTGGAAGCTACCGGTTATGGATTGGAACTTTTGCCGCCAACGGACTTGCATCGTCTCACTCCCGCTAGACCAAACAATTCAACTGATCGACCGGCCCAACGAGAATCGCGCCGGGCTATTATTGCTCCGGGTACCGGGTTAGGAGAAGCATTTTTGCTGGGTACTAAAGTCATATCCTCGGAGGGATCTCACTGTGAGTTCGGTCCTCGCTCCGAAATCGAAGTAAAGCTATGGCGCTTTTTACATGAAATATATGAGCATGTCAGCTACGAAAGAATTCTGTCCGGCCCGGGTCTATTTCAACTGGAGCGTTTCGTCCGCCAAGAACACCAAGGTGAAGCCAGCGATTCCCAGCTGCAGCCCGAAGATATCACCCGCCTGGCGCTATCCGGTCAAAGCGCCATTTGCGAGCAGGCGTTGGATCATTTTGTTAGTATTCTGGGCGCTGAAGCGGGCAATCTTGCCCTGAAATTTTTGGCGATGGACGGTGTATACCTGGCCGGCGGTATCCCTCCCAAAATACTACCCAAACTTCAGGATGGAGTTTTCCTGCGCTCTTTCTGCGCCAAAGGCCGCTATTCGGAAGTTATGACCCACATACCTGTATTTGTGGTACTCAATTCCCATACTGCCCTCTACGGCGCCGCCAGTCTCGCCGCCCAAGCCATACATCCTGGGACTAAACCAATGGCATTACCAGTCTAATCAATATCAATATCCAGAGCATGTGGTACACTCGAGCGGATAGACGATCCCCTAAGAAACGTTTCGCGAGAAACAACAGAACAATAATGATGCTAGCAGCTAGCGAAGAAAACAGAACATAAAAAAAGAAATTGGCAAGCATGTCCAACCGAAATTCACCTCCCTGATGACAATTGCCAGGCGCCGCTGTTGTTATTTACTTTTACTGTCATTTTTGCTTTCCAATAACTCCTGCAGTTTGACATTTTTACTCTATAATGTTGGAAAGAGCGAGAATGGCTAGAACTTGAGAATAGAAAGGAAACCAGGCACGTTATTGATTCAATCGAAGATATGGGAGGTAGCTTTTGTGGAACCTATCTCTACTAATACCAAGCCAATTATTGAGTTTAATTGGGTTAGCGGGGGAGGCTTGTTGAAGGAAGTAAAAGAACTGTTTAGCGAATACGAGCAGTCACTGGATATTGACCTGGATTTTCAGGACTTTGCTGCTGAGCTGGAGACTCTGCCGGGGAAGTACGGACCGCCTGAGGGAGCATTACTGCTGGCTTTCCTGGATGGACAGGCCGCTGGATGCATTGCTTTGCGTAAGGTTTCGGAGGATATCTCGGAGATGAAGAGGCTATATGTTCGCGAGGCATATCGAGGTTATGGCCTGGGTCGCCAACTGGCCCGAATGATCATTGATGAGGCCAGAAGTCGGGGCTATTCTTATATCAGACTTGATACCGTCCCCAGTATGCAGGCAGCCCAGCACTTATATTCATCACTGGGTTTCTATGATATTGAGCCCTATGTTTATAATCCGATAGCAGGTGCCAGATTCATGGAACTAAGGATCAAAGATTAACCTTAGTTGGACCCGTTATGGCTGGTCAACTCAGGGAAAGACCCTGTCAGCGGGCCAACCTTTTTTGGTGCGACATCGAAATGATGTGCAGATGCGAAGCTAACGCTATGATTATCTCTGATGCAAGGCCTTATTAACCAGAAAGCTGGCCTCTTCATAGTCTTTTCTTTTAACTGAAACAGAGTATTGCCTGGCGTATTTCATATTCAATCCCATACTGCCAGAACGGCCACGTATTGTTCCTCGCCCCGACCATTGCCCGGAATGATCATGTACATTATACCAATGCTTGATACCGCCATTGGCCAAAGCCTGTCTGACTTTGGCCAAATCTTCCAGAGAATAACCAATGTAAACCTCTTGTTTGAAGAAACACATTCCCCATACCCCCTCATCTTCTCTCTAACAGAGGCAGTTAAATCACCTGCAAAAGCCATACTACTCCCGTTATATCACCTTGCAGATCATTGATTTCTGCCTGCTGGCTCTGAATAAATGCGGCAAATAGTCCACACTTGATATGGCTTTACTCCCCCCACCTTGTCTATTAATTGAAATTATAGCACCTATGTCCAATTGCTGTATTGGGTTCCATTAACGAACTGACGGCAAGGCCAACCTAAATAGTTTAGTCATTGCACTTGCTTCGCACTTACAATTGCGGCCATAATTATATCAATTCCATTGATAGTAATATTGAGATTATAATGAAACATGTAGTATCAATGATTTATGCCTGGATAGACAGGTAAAGGAGGACTTTTTTGAAAGGCTTTGTTTTGGTTATTGCCGTGGTAGTAGCCTTGTTAGTGCTAACCATTCTTGGACTGTATTTCTGGTTGGAACGTTCTTTCAGGCCCAAACCTTCCACACGGGCCTTTTGGAATCTTAGCAACATACCGCTGGCCAAACGTCTGGAAGGCTACTTTTATATTGCCCGTCCAGATATTTATTTGAAACCAGCCGCCTGGGACTGGTTTCACAAATATATAATGAAAAACGAAACCGGAGACACGTACCACGGTAAGATACTGACCAAGACGGATGCTTATCAGATTGTATCACTGAATACACCAGTTGAAATAAAGGATCTGGATCAGGTTATTCCTTACCCGGTTGCCCGCAGCATTATATTACAGCACCCTCTGCCCAGTCTTGCTGTTATGGATTGTCCCTGTCGCGCCCAGAAAAAAGATGCCTGTGAACCGAGGGACGTCTGCATGGCAGTTGGCGAGCCTTTTGTATCGTTCGTCTTGGAACACCACCCTAACACATCACGAAGGTTGACGGTTGATGAAGCTCTGTCAATTCTCAAGGCTGAAGAGGAGCGAGGACATATTCATACTGCCTGGTTTAAGGATGCAGTGCATGATCGCTTTTATGTCCTTTGTAATTGTTGTAGTTGTTGCTGTCTGGGGATGGCATCCTATAACCGAGGGGTGGATCGAATAATTCATTCCGGTTATAAGCCGGTCATTGATCAAAATGCCTGTGCGGCCTGCGGTATTTGTGAGGCGATTTGCCCGTTCGGGGCGATCCAGACGGGAGATGAACACTCACTTGTCAATCTGGATAAATGCATGGGATGTGGTCTATGCTCTTCCCACTGTGTCTACAAAGCCATTTCGCTTAAACTGGCTCCGGAAAAGGGTATACCGCTTGATATAAACACATTATTGGCATGAACCCCGTTGGTAAGTTGTACCCTTATGAAGATTAGGGGAAATCAATGATGGGATGTGGCAGACATTAAGAGCTAACGTGACTGCACAGCGGTAAAGAAGTCTTGACCGGAATGAAGAAGCGCATCAATGAGAAAGAGGATTGTCATTCCGGCTTCGCTGCTGTCCGACTGACCACCTGGCCAACTCTCCAGCTCATCTATCTGCAAGATTCATGTAGTAATACTGTATATATAGGAAACGACTATGAAGGGCAGGATCTGAGAAATGAAAAGAGGAGTGCTGTATTGGATTGTAACTCTGATATTGGTAATGGCAATACCAGCGGCGGCTTATGGGGCCCAGGCAGGAAATACAGTGAGTGTGACCCTGCCTGAGTTTAAGGTAACACTCAATGGAGAAGAGGTTAACAATAGCTATAGCAAATATCCTTTGATCGTTTATAAGGATATCACCTATTTCCCCATGACCTATAATGACTGCCGGTTTCTCGGCCTGGAATCATACTGGTGGGGAAACACGGAAGGCTTGTATATAGAAGCTGCCGATGTCACTGCCGCCTATAAACCCTACCGGACATCGATGAAGAACAATCGCTATCAAACTGCTGTAGTACCTGGCTTTGCTATCACGGTAAATGGGAAACCTGTTGATAATCAAAAGGAAGAGTATCCTTTGCTTTCTTTCCGTGATATCACTTATTTCCCCATGACCTGGAAATTCGGTGTCAATGAATTTAGCTGGGACTATTCTTTTGACAGCGAAAACGGACTAGTGATCGATTCGGATAATATTAAGCTGACACAGAAAAGTCTGCCAGCCGATCGGGCTAGAAATGCTGGTGGCACCCTGAAAAATAATGTGGCAGTAACCAATGCTTTTGTTTATTATGAAGATGCCCAAGGACAGATCATGCAGGCTTCTTTATCTAATACTTCCAGCACCAAAAAGGTATATCGGCTTCCAGTATGGACATATGGGGACGGGAAGACTTTCGTTTATGCCGGCCTTTACGCTGAAGACGGCCAGGCGTTTTTGACCTACCACCAGGGGGGAGCCACCATGGGTACCGATTATCTGATCAGACTTAATGATGATGGCACCACCACCTTGCTCAACGATACCAGATATTACATTAAAAACTTCGGAGACATAAGCATCAAATATTGGATTGGACCTGCCCCCGGCCCCGGGCAGCTTTCTATAAAAGGGGAAGGTAGTGAATGGCATCCCCTGGGAAATCCGGACCTGCTTTACGGCTGGGCCTGGAGGGTGAGTGGAAACCAAAGTGGTGGTGGCTCTTCCCAGGATGCCTATTTAGTCGGTTCTGACCTTTATATCCTAGGCTTTGATATCATGTCTGAAAGTACCAGCACGACTGGGATATATAAAGTAAACATCCATACCAATCAAACAGTTCGCATCAGTGAAAGGGAAGTAACAGCCTTTTACATAGAAGGGGATTATATCTATTATGCAAGCGCAGGTTGTGTTTATCGCTACTCTTTGCGTGAGGGCACCGAGGAATTACTTAAAGAGTTGGTAAAGGCACCCAATAAAATAGGGGAATTATCGGTTTTAGACGGCAATGTCTATTGGCAAGACGGGCTGGATAAGAACCTCTATAATCTGGCAGGAGAAAACTTAAACTCCGGTGCAGAGCTTGATGGTATGAAACTTTGTGGAGATAATAAGGAATATCTGGTTTGCTCTTTTGCCGAGACTCCTCATTCCAAATACCGGATCATGATTTTTGACAGAAATGGTGATGCTGTTTTCAAGACTTCGGATAAAGCCTATCCTCATCATGTTTATATAACCGGAAAGGTGTTATATTTCTATAATATTACTACTGGGACCGTCTGTGTAGGTGAGTTTCAGTAGAACTGGTGATAGTGGGGGACATATTCATTATTCTATCTGATGGGAGGTATTAATTATGAAAAGGTTGCGGAAGGTTCCGATATTTATTTTGGTTTTGCTTCTGGGCATATTCTTATCAGGTTGCAACAACCAAACCGAGCCGCCGAATAATTCTGATCAGAGCGACTCTGCGCAGACCATGGAAGTCGCCGTTTATTATTTGAAAAGTACGGATCAAGAGATCTATCTGGTACGGGAAGTACACCAGATCGAAAAGACCACTGAAGTAGCTCGGGCTGCCCTCAACGAATTGATTAAAGGTGATCCCGTCACTCCGGGTGCTTATCGGGTATTGCCGGAAGATACCCGCATCCTGGGGATAAATATTGAAGGCGGCCTGGCCACGGTAGACTTCTCCCCAGAAGTTCTGCGAGCAAATGTAGGCTCCAGCAGCGAAGGTCTTGGTATAACCAGTATCGTAAATACCCTAACAGAATTTCCAACCATACAAGAAGTAGCATTTACGGTAGATGGCCAGGTGGAAAATGCTGTGGATTGGTGGGGCCATGTTGGCTTGTATGAACAACCTTTCCAGCGGGACTTGGCTAATGTCTTTGAACCGCCAATTTGGGTGACCTCTCCCGTTAAAGATCAGGTTATCGCCAGCCCAGTAAAGATCAGCGGTAATGCTCGAGTATTTGAAGCTACGGTAAGCTTCCGGCTTAAAGACACAGCCGGCAATGTTCTAGCCGAGGGGTTTACCACCGCTGCCGAAGGAGCGCCGGGGCGGGGAGATTTTGAGGGTGAACTGGCCTTTAAGCCAGATGGTTCCGGCCAAGGTCAACTAGAGGTGTTCGAGGTGAGCATGAAAGACGGCAGCGATCGCAATAAGGTAATAATTCCGGTAGAATGGTAAATAGCAGTATGGAACAAGTTCTTAAAAATTAATGCAAAGGAGATTGATGAAATGAAAAAAGTATCATTGAATGAAGCGTTAGGAATTGCAGAAAAACTGGGGGTCGATTTCAGTAAGGCCGGATTCACTCAGGAAGAGTTTTTAGAGGGCATGCAAATCGAGCTGGAGCATGGGCTAGTCGACCCGGCAACAAATGTAACAAATGATGACCTGCTTATCACAGGTAAAATCGCATTGGCTCATTTGAACGAAGTCCCTACATATTACAATGAAGACATAGGATTAGAAGCCTGGGAGCATGCGATCGAAGCTTTCAAGGGGGATCCGAAAGGCAAGAAGATCCAAATAGTATAAAGAATGCTCATATAGAGGCAAAGGATTGGACATCTTTTGCCTCTTTGTAAATCCTGGGCCGCAAGCAAGCCTTGCTATGCTTACTGCCCCTGCATCCCGAATGCATCTGCTAACAACAGGTGCTTTTTCATGCCTTTTTTTGTAGCTAGAGCCCCATTAGTATGAAGGGTTTTTAACGTGATACAAGAAAATACCATCACCATAAATTATCTGCAGAATTAAAGGAGAATGTGAGTATGGAATCGAATTCAAATATTATATCGAAAGATGCTGGTCGTACAAGAAGCGACTTGGGTTTGTTGCCAACCGATGCTTGAGCTCATAATCCCCAATTCATTATGACCAGCGTTGTAACCATTTCCCTGTAAGGGGTGAAAACTACTAGCATTCTGTTCACATTCTGTCTGCAAGGGATTGACAAGATAAATGAAGGAGGACAGTACTAATAATGGAAATAACAACTAATATTAAGCAAAACAATAAGTACATAATGGTGGCAAATCTATTAATTATTATACTAGGTGGGCTGGCTACCATTGGGATATATTTCTCAGGCATAGGAAGCGAAAATCTAACCTTAATAAAAACTATATTGACTATCGGAATCACCCTATCCATATGGCTGATTGTAAGATATCTGTGCGTTAGAATAGATGACCGAGTAAGCCCTTTTTTGGTGACAGCCACAACCGTGATCAACTTTTTTATTTTCCAATATTCTATGGGAGCAGCGGAGTTATTTACCCTGGTTTTTGTTGCCGTTATCTTAGCCCAGCTTTATTTCAATATCAAAGTTGTACTCTTCACCACTATCTTGGCCGTCATCTCTCAGATAGTGATTTTGACATTACAGCCACATCTTATACCAGATGGTGCTTCGTCAGACTTGGCTATACGATTTTGCATATTTCTTTGGGCAATTATAGCAGCGACTGTAGTAGCTTTCGCTGGCAATAAAATGATTAGTCAATTAGGCAGAGAGAAACAAAGAATGGCTGATATAAATGATAAAATCATAGCTTCAGCTAAAGGATTAGTTGGCCAATCTGACGGGGTTTATAATGAGGCAGAAGGCCTTAAAGGAACCACAAACTCACAACGTAAAGCATTTGAGCAAGTTATAAACGGCTTTGAGGATATAGCAGCAAACACCCAGAACCAAGCCTTAGCAACAGAAAACACCATGCAAACGGTTTCTGATTTGTCAGAGCAACTTTCGGGCATAAGAGATAAGTCCAGCCAAAGCATTGATATGGTTAAAGAACTACTCGACATAGTAGAAAAAGGCAAGGATTCAATGGATAAATCGCTGAATCATGTTGAAATAACCTCCAATACTATTGTAGATGTAGCATTAGCTGTAAAAGAACTAAATGAGAATTCGCAAAAGATAGGCGATATTGTAGACACTATCAAAGACATCGCCAACCAAACTAACTTGTTAGCCCTAAATGCAGCCATTGAGGCCGCCCGCGCAGGCGAGCATGGGAAAGGCTTTTCTGTAGTAGCGGATGAAGTCAAAAAGTTAGCAGAGCAATCGGCTGAGGCGACTAACAACATTTCAGAAATAATCATGAAAGTATTGAGCTCCACCGAAGAAACTATAGCCAAAACCAAGACTAGCGAAGAGTCCTTTGAGGAGCAAGAAGAAATAGTCAGTGAAACAGGGAAGATATTCGAGACCATAGGTGAAGAAACTAAGGTAATTAATAACACATTAGGCGAAATATCAGAGTTCTTCATCGATCTATTTTCAGCTTTTGAAGTGGTTGGAGAAAATATAAAACAAGTAAGCGCTAGTGCTGAAGAATTAGCAGCCAACACCCAAGAAATAACCGCGATAACGCAAAGCCAGGTGTCGTCAGTAGAACAAATAGCAGACTCCGCCGAGAACTTAGAGGAATTAGCCAAGAACCTAAAAAGCAGCGGGGATGATCTTGTTAATGTAGTAGAAGTTCATTCTTCGCGTTCTGGCGGTCACTAATGCCTTTACCGGCGGCCGCTTGGCATGGGCGAACTATTCAGGCGGAAGGCGGAGCAATTATGGGGACTGTTGTTTACGAATCGGCACCCAAACACAATCATAAATTAATCAAGATGCAGTCAGGATTATGTCAATAGATAACATAAGAACAGGGAATATTTTCGATCTCGTAGGTTTAGCGCAGCGGCTTGAAAAGTTAGTCGGCAGATTTCCAGTCGATGATTTTAAAATTGCCGTCCTGATCTATGATTGTATAAAAAGTGAGCTTTTGAACAGGGATAAAGTTATTTTCACTGGGTTTGCCGACTTCCGTGTCCACCCGGTAAACGCTCAGGTAGTCTTTATACACATCGACCCAGCTTAATCGACTTGCTATTTTGATATCCTGCCCCTTGAGCTGTTCACTTGGAGCAGGCAGAGGGAAGTTATTGCGCAGCTCTGCCAAAACATAGTCCCCAGCACGCTGAGGCTGATCGGAGTATATCTTGTACATAAAACTTTGCACCGGTGTAGCCGGACTTTTATACTGATTATATGAAACTCTATTTATCAGCCTTTCTTTTTGCCAGCGTGGAGTTATGACCAGCCTGGTAGTCCGATCACTTTCTTTGTCGACAATGTTCATGATCAGATGATTATCTAGTTGTTGGTGATTTATTTTGCCATCAGCAAAAACCATCACTGCATTACGCACTGGTTCTTCCCACTGACTGCCGTGGCTGCTTTTCCTGGCCGGGTAAATGTTAAGAGAAAAACTATCCAGTACAGATCCACTAGTGTAAATGTCTTCCGGAGTAATAAAGGTTCCATATATTTTGTATGTCCAGAAGTCATCTGCCAGCGGGGGCCAGCTGTAAAACACCAGTGCCTTATAAACAGGGTTTCGCCAATTCAAAGGAAGCCCCAACTCGTACATCCTCTGCATTACTTGAACACGCCAGGGCATTTCTTCATTATCCATCCAAGTATACCGCTGGTCGTCCAGATTACTGACCCGGATCTCATGGATCAGAAGCTGGCCATCACCAATAGGGATATTGGCACCAAAATCAAGACAACGGTAGACCATCGGGTGCTGGAAATAAAAATATAGGGTGATCACCAGCCCGATCAATATTATTTTTACGGGGATACGAACCCACTTCGATTTAAACATTGCATACTTCCCTTTATTTGATGCTTACAGTATATATGATTATGTAGTGGAATGGGGGGAAATACCTATAATGGCACCAGACTATAAGTTATGTGCCTTTTCATTTCAAAAGTTTTTAATGTCAATTTCGCTGATAAAAGCACCATTCCCACCATGAACAGATGGATTGAAGAAAAAACCCATGGTAAAATAACCGATCACGTCACAAGATTGGCTGATAGTCCTTCTTTAGTGGCGTTTAATACTTTATACTTTAACGGCAAATGGCAAAGCCCTTTCGATCCATCCCAAACCAAACCGGAAAAGTTTGCTCTTAATAACAAAAATACCATCAAGATCGATATGATGAATGACACCCAATGGATCGGATATTATGAAAACGAACAAGCTCAGATAGGGAAGTTTGACTACTACGGCTGTTCTATGCTGATCATCCTTCCGAAGGGCAATATCGATGACTATATAAGAAACTTGGAAAACCAACAGATTCAAACCGCAGTCCATAATGCCGAGAATAGGAAGGCTAGAGTGAAGTTTCCTAAACTCATTTTGAAGCAAGACAATTGGCTGAATGAGCATCTGCAGCTAATGGGGATGAAATCTGCCTTCGACCCTAAGAGAGCTGATTTTACAAGCATGGCAAATAGCGGACTGTTCATCGATACCTTTTCTCAAGAGTGCTATATGAGCATAGATGAAGAGGGAACTGAAGCAGCAGCTCTAACTTCAGTTATGATGTGCACGGGTGCTCCTCAGCCGGAGCAAGATTCCCCGGTTGAATTCTATATAAACAAGCCCTTTATTTTTGTTATCAACGACGATAAGAATGGTTTGATTCTCTTTATTGGAAAAGTAGAAGATCCCCAGGCAACTGATGGCAGTAGCAACACCAGAACTTCCAAAATTAAAGGTTCTCAAGAAATAGCTAATGATCCCGGGAAAGTGCTTACCGATGACGAATTCGTTTTTGCCGACGGAGTGCGTTTGGGCATGACTTACGAAGAGGTCTTGCAAATACTGGATGGCTATGATGAGGCTTATGATAATGCTCCAGGAGTAAAATCCGTAATAAAAGATGGGATTCATTACGGCTTCTATCAGATCGATGAATCATTTACCAATCAATCTGATTTGCCCAGGGATGACGTATACAGGTTGCTGAACCTTTCTTCCGAGTCATATCAAGGAAAACTTCCGCGGGGAATCAAAATTGGAGACAATATCGAAGATGTGTTAAATAAATTCCCCGGCCAGGATAAAACTCTTCGTAAATGGGCCTATCAAATGATTTATGGTAAAGACGAGATTGGAAGTCCGCGCGCCTTCTTGGAATTTACCATGTACAACGAAGCTTATCGATTTGTGGCCACTACCAGCAAACAGGTGCTTGAAATAACCTTTGACAGGAACAACCAGGTTCGTTTAATAACATGTGCCAAGGAAGACTCATAGGGGAGCCTGTGTAAAAACTTCTCCACATCCCAAGACTTAACGGACGGGTTTTTATAAAGACAAAGAAAAGAGTACATATTCCGGTGCTGCGGAGCTGCAGTTCCGCAGTTTTGGAAACCCCCTGTCCGGAACTGTAAACCGCACCGGATAACTATTACCAGCTGAGAAATTTGTCTAGAAACTGGAATACATAGAAATAGAAATGGCGTTCCATTAATGTGGTACGCCTTAATTTTTAATGGTACGCCCGAGAGGAATCGAACCTCCGCTCCCGGCTCCGGAGGCCGGTGCTCTATCCACTGAGCTACGGGCGCATAATGTGCGTTTCTGATTATAGCAAAATTGCCGGGGCAAGTCAAAAAAACTCTTGTGGTGGTGGGCTTTTAAGCTTGATCATCCCTAGCCTCATTTGCATCTGGTTTTTTGCGAGAAGTATGGGTGGTATATGACAACAATAAACCCGCTAGACAGAGAATAGCTCCGATACGGTATACGGTCTGAATAGCCATCAAGCTGGGTGATGCTGAGCTGATGGCTATATTTGTTTGCAGTACTGCGGCATAGACGGCTACGGACAGGGCAGTACCTAGAGAATAGGAGAGATTTCTGACTGTAGCGATGAATCCACCGGCGTAACCGGCCTGGTCTGGCGGAATTGAACCCATAATGGAACTGCTGTTGGGTGAGCCGAAGGTACCTAATCCCAGCCCGAGCAGTATGAGCCCCGCGAAGATGCGAACCGAATCTAGTGAAAGGGTTATGGTCGATAAGGTCAAGTGCGCTAGAGCCATGATCAAGAACGAGGCTGAGGTTAGCCGGGAGGTCCCCCAGCGATCGGATAAGTTGCCGGCAATAGGGGCCGTTACGGCCATTATCAATGGGGGAATAGTCATATAAAGGCCTGCCTGGGCTGGGGAGAGGGTTAGTACATTCTGCAGGTAAAAGGGAAAGAGGAAATATATCAGCATATGACTGATATAGCTAATTGCTCCCAGGATATTACCATAAACAAAGGGCTTTATCTTAAAGAGATCAAAGTTGATCAAGGGGGCAGTGCGGCGCTTCTCAACTACAACAAACAGGGGGATCAACAGGAGCCCGATCATCAGCCAGGCTTTATTTACGTCCGGTGACAGGCCCATTACCAGTATAATGGAGGTCAACGCCAGTAATAGAGTTCCCGGGGCATCGAATTTATGCCGTACGGAATCGGTAGATGGTGCTACCTGTATCATAAAACGGTAAGCCAGGATAACAGCGATAATGCCTACCGGGATGTTGATCAAGAATATACTGGGCCAGCCAAAGTATTCGATCAGCAAGCCGCCTATGCTGGGTCCGGCCATGTTGCCTATACCGACTATACTGCCGGTGATGCCCAATGCTTTGCCCCGCTCGTTATCGGGAAAGGAATTAGACACAATGCCTATTCCTGTTGCCATCATCATACTGGCGCCCAAAGCCTGAACTATGCGAAAGGATACTAGCAAGAGCAGTGAGGGTGCCAGGCTGCATAGTAGCGACCCCAGGGTAAATACGATGAAGCCAGAGGTGTATATCTTTTCCATTCCCAGGCGATCACCCAGTCGGCCAAACATAAGGAGACTGGCGGTTATACACAGCATATAGGCATTTGTGACCCACTGCACCGCACTCAAAGATATGGAAAAAGACTCGGCTATGCTGGGATTGGCAATGTTCAGTATTCCGCCATCCAGGGTGGACATGAAAATGCCGAGGCATACTATGATAAGGGTTTTCCATTTATCATCCAACCTCAAGACCTCGAACCTTTCCTATTTATAATTCATTACTAATACTACCATTTACTTTTGAGGCTTTGGTAATGATTTCGAGGGGAGGGGGAGAAGCGGTGGATGTATTTCAATTGATTTTGCTGGCTTTTGTAGGGGAAGCTATTTGGGAAACCTTGAAGATGGTATGGCAGAAGCATAAATTTCATCCAGATGTACTGGGATCACTAATAATAGGTATAGTCCTGGCATTATCAACCGGGTTGAATTTTTTTGAACTGGTGGGTTTGCCGATAATCAATCCGTATATTGGGCAGGTCTTGACGGGCATCCTGGCTTCCCGGGGAGCTAATTTTACGCATGATTTGGCGAAAATTGCTCAGGGAATGAGAATCAGAGTGAATTCCTAATTACTCCTGACCTAACACCGCCGTAATAACATCACTTAGCAAGCGAGATGCATGTGAGGCAATGGTTAGGGAACCCTTATCGGTTCCGATTTCAAAAAGCAGGGCGCGAGGATAGAGATCTTGATTGTAATCGCCTCGTCCCATGTAGATACCTCGCATCAGCCCTGGGTAGATTTTGTCGGCAGTTGCTTTGACTTGGCGCGCAAATTCGAGATTGGCATTCATGTTGGGGTTGGAGCGGCCAATCACAATCATGACCTGGGCCGTTTCAACTCCATTAATAGTGGTCAGATAGGCCCTTAAGGGAGCAGAGTCCCGATGAATATCGAAAACAGCCTCGGGGGTGTCTTTGAGCGCTTGCACAGCCGTTCGACGCGAGCGACTGTAAGCGTTAATATCATGAGGGTTATGATTGTTCTTCTTATGGACAACAGTGAAGCCGTTGCGTCTAAGTTCTTCGGCCATAGAGTCGCCTACTTTCAAGATATCACCATCGGGTGGTTCAGCGGACTTTCCGGAAGTAAGAATATATGACTCATCATTATGGGTATGATAAATGGCCAGTTTTTGACCAGCGGTGCGTAGAATAAGGTTGTTAGGGTAATGAAGGGTGACTGCGGGCAACGACTCAGTAGCTGTTCCTGATTGAGCATTGGTTTGCGTTTTGCGACGGGCTAGAGCCTTATCACCATCAACACGTATAACGATGTAATGAATATCCTCGGCGCTGATGTACTCATCATTAACCGTAACTGGCAGACCGGTTTGCAATATAAGATCACCTTCAGTATCACGTACGGTTACGTAAGCAGTGCCAGCCTGGTCGTCGTAACCCCCTGGTTTAGCCGGTCGGGGTGTGTTCATGGTGTTGACTAAATATGAGATAGCCATAACTCCCAGTAATAAGCCAAAGAATATCCACAGGTAGCGCCGATTGGTTGATGATTCCATAAATAAACCGCCTTCCCCCAATAGTCAAATCTATTATTTGAAGAAGGCGGCTGCTTTATGCGGTTTATTGATTTACCTACAGATTAGTATCCCAGCTGTCTAAATAATTTTGCTGTTCATCAGTAAGAGAATCGATGGCTACCCCCAAAGACTGAAGTTTTAGTTGAGCCACCCTGTTATCGATTTCTACCGGCACATTGTAGACATGGTTGCCCAGTTCTTCCTGATGTTGAATGACATAGATAAGAGATAGTGCTTGCAGGGAGAAACTGGTATCCATGACCTCAGCCGGATGGCCGTCACCAGCTGCCAGATTGACCAAGCGCCCTTCAGCTAGAAGATATAGTTTACGACCATCGGCCATAACGAATTCCTCAATATTGTTCTTCAATACTCGGGTGCTCACCGCCAAGGCATGCAGATCGTCTTTGCTGATTTCTACATCAAAGTGTCCCGCATTAGCCATGATGGCGTTGTCCTGCATGACTTCCATGTGTTCGCGGCGGATTACGTTTATATTACCGGTTACGGTAATAAATATATCGCCTAGTTTGGCGGCCTCACTCATGGGCATAACCTGGAAACCATCCATAATAGCTTCGTTAGCTTTGATGGGATCAATCTCCGTTATTATGACTTTGGCTCCCATCCCTAGTGCACGCATGGAAACACCTTTGCCACACCAGCCATATCCGACTACTACCACGTACTTGCCAGCCACAACCAGATTGGTGGTACGGTTGATACTGTCCCAAACAGACTGCCCGGTTCCATAACGATTATCAAACAGGTACTTCATATAAGCATCATTGACCGCCATCATAGGGAAGAGCAGAGACTGATTAGCATCCATGGATTTTAAGCGCACGATGCCGGTGGTTGTCTCCTCACAACCGCCGATCATATTACGGGCTTGGTCAACTCGATCTTTATGTAGCATGGTGACCACATCAGCGCCATCATCAATTATCGCATCAGGTCTGGTATCCAAAGTCATTTCTAAAAAGCGATGATATTCTTCGGTGCTTTCACCGTGGATAGCATACATTGTGATGCCTGAATCTGCCAAAGCAGCCACCACGTCATCCTGAGTGGACAGCGGGTTGCTGGCACAGGCTACAACATCGGCACCAGCCGCCTGTAAGGTTTGCAACAGGTAACCGGTTTTTGCTTCCAAGTGCAGGCAACAAGCTATAGTCTTACCTGCCAGCGGTTGGGTTTGTTCAAACTCCGCCTTGAGTATATTCAGGACCGGCATATTTTGGCTAACCCATTCTAGTTTCCGATAACCATAAGGAGCCAGCCCTATATCTTTGATTATTGAGGGCCGGGATACTCTGTCCTGGGGAATGGCGTTCATGAAGTGACCTCCTTTTAGGAATGTTTTTAGGAAAAGTTCTACACATAGAACATTATAAGCAAAACAGGTTACAATAGGAAACCAATCTGGTAACATTATTAAAAACCTGAACTTTTTGATGAGGGGATATCAGTGAAGGTACTAATGTTTAGTTGGGAATATCCGCCCCACATGGTGGGGGGATTAGGTCAGCATGTCTTTGATTTAAGCCGCTTCTTAGCTGCTCAAGGTGAAACGGTGCATATTATTACGCCCCACGTAGACACCTATCCTGATTATTGGATCGAAAATGGTGTTCACGTGCATCGGGTGGGTTTGGCTGCTCGGGAAGGGGAGAATTTCAAGTCGTGGACTTTTACTTTTAATAGTGAAGCCATTCGAGAAGCAGTCCGACTTAATGGCATGGTGGGTGGATTTGATGTAGTTCATGCTCATGATTGGTTAGTGGCGTATGCCGGCCGTTCGCTAGCCAAGATTTTCGAGATCCCACTAGTTGCCACTATACATGCCACTGAACATGGGCGTAATTTAGGAATTCACAACCGCATACAGATGGAGATTAACGAAATTGAAAAAAACCTAGCACTGGAATCGGATTTGGTTATTTGCTGCAGTCACTACATGCAGGAAGAAGTATGTAACCTATTTGGTCGGATCCGGGGCGATCTGAGGATAATTCCCAATGGAGTCGACCCTGATCTGTTTACCTCTTTGCCTGATCAACCTCGCTTCAAGATAAAAGAGGATGACAAAGTGGTATGTTTTATGGGTCGCTTAGTTCCCGAAAAGGGAGTATGGCAGCTGATCGAATGTTTCCCGCAAGTGTTGGAAAAAGAACCGCGAGCAGTTCTGTACATCGGGGGACGTGGGCCGCAAAAAGCCCAGTTGGAGAAATTATCCCGCGGTTTAGGAATAGCTGACCGGGTGGTATTTACAGGTTTTATTGCTAAGCAAGACCGTAATTATGTTTATGATCGAGCCAAGGTAGCTGTCTTTCCTAGTTTTTATGAACCATTTGGAATTGTGGCCTTAGAAGCCATGGCTACTTACACACCGGTAATAGTAGGCGATGTTGGCGGTTTAGCCGAAATTGTTGAAAACCGGGAAAACGGATTGAAAGTTAACCCTGGCAATGTGGACGAGTTAGCTCAAGCTATTATTGAACTATTGACCGACACTGATTTTGCCGATCATCTGCAGGCAAGTGGTTATCAAACGGTGAAGTCTGTATATGGGTGGAATGTTATAGCTCAAACTACGCTGGAAGTCTACCGGGAAGTGATACAAAGTAAAAACCGATTACTGGTGGAAGCTAAATAGGAATTGAGCTTATTATTTATTGGAGGACGTATAGCCTTTGAATGCTAGAATAATGATGGTGCTGCACAGCCACATTCCCTATGTAAAAAGACAGGGAAAGTGGCCCTTCGGAGAAGTCTGGCTCTTCGAAGCAATGGCAGAAACATATATTCCGTTGCTGATCAACTGGCTGAAACTCTACGAAGAGGGGAAATCGGCCCCCATCACGATGAGCTTTAGTCCCGTTCTGCTGGAGCAATTAAACTCCAAGTATATTAAACAGGAGTTTATCAAGTACTTAAAAGAACGGGAAGCCATGGCCAGAGCTGATGAAAGATATTACCTATCGCAGAGCGATCAAGAATTTGCTGGTCTCGCTGCTTATTATGCCAGCTTTTATCGTGATATTCGCCGTGATTATGAGATCGAATTGGATCGCGATATTATAAAGGCCTTGAGATTTTTACAAAGTCGCGGACAGTTGGAGATTATCACCACGGCTGCTACCCATGCCTATCTTCCGCTGCTGGATCGCACCAGTCTGGAAGGCCAGGTTTATTGGGGAAAGCGGTTGTATGAACAGTTGTTTTCTATAGAACCGCAGGGATTTTGGTTGCCCGAATGTGGTTATTTCCAGGGGATCGAAGATGTTTTAATAGAAAATGGCTTTAAGTATTTCTTTGTGGACAGCCATGCTATTGAGGGTGGCAAGCCCCTGGGCGTTATGAGCTCTGGAGGGAACGGGGAGGAAGTTGAAATTGAAACCTTTGCTTCTACCGGTCTTAGTACTTATCGCCCTTACCGTGTAGAAAACCGGGATATAGCGGTTTTTGGACGCAACTCCATGGTAAGCCAGCAGGTATGGTCGGCTGATTATGGCTACCCGGGAGATGAAGTTTACCGGGAGTTCCACAAGTCTTCCGAGCGTTCTGGTTTTAAATATTGGCGGGTAACCAACCGCAGTCAAACATTGGATAAAAAGCGATATGATCCGGATAAAGCTCGGCTTAAAGTTCGGCAGCATGCGGCCCACTTTGTACGCAACCTGGAGAATACTGGGCAGCGTGCCGTAGAAATGGGCTTTAATTCTCCCTTAATTGTGGGGTGTTATGATACCGAATTGTTTGGTCATTGGTGGTGGGAAGGAATTAGCTGGCTCAGTGAAGTTATGAATTGTATTCGCAGCAGCCCGGAACTGGATCTGGTCTTACCTTCTCAGATCAGTCCCGCCGCTCACGAAGCGAGAGTCTTTGAATCTTCCTGGGGAATGGGCGGTAAACACCATGTCTGGGAAAACGAGGAAACCGCCTGGATGTGGGATATTATCCGCAAAGCCGGTGAGGAATATCAGAGTCTAAAAGGACTGGAGCAGGAGACATTGATGGGGCAGCGAGCCATGTCTCAGGCTATTAAGGAGTTAATGCTTATCCAAAGCAGTGATTGGCTGTTCATGGTCAGTAATAACTTGACCCGTGATTATGCGATGAAACGGTTTTTTGAACATTACACCAAACTTTTGCGTCTGACCCATACCGTGCGTTATCAGCAGTTTGATGACACGTTTAGGGATTGGCTGCGTCGCATTCAATACGAAGACGATTTTTTCAGCTACCTGTAATATTGGAGGTGCTTTATGAAAGGGCATATAGCCTTTTGTCCTCATTTTCATCAACCTCATTTTCAATTGTACCGAACCAGAGAAGAGGCTTTTAAGAACTCTTATAGGCCATGGTTGCAGCTGCTGTCACAGGCGGTAAATCTTGATAGTTTTTATATTAATCTTCATTTTTCTGGGCCTTTCTTATACTGGTTGAGCGATACCAAGCCGGAGTTTCTGGATCATTTTAATACGCTCTTAACTAGCGGGAAAATTGGACTCCTGGGCGGCTTGGCCGATGAGCCTTTCATTCAGCTGTCTTCACGTACTGACGACGTATTATATCAAATGCAAAAATATGATGAACTACTGACTAGAGTAACGGGAGTTAAGGCTGCCGATTGGCAGGGGATCCATTTGGTAGAACGTGAGTGCGGGGAAATGCTATTATATCAAGCTGCACAGGCGGCTCGAGCCTTGCAGGCTTCACCCATTTTTTATCTGGATGCTGAGACCTTTTATACCTCGCATTTTTCCTATCCCGGTTCAAGCAATGATTATTGTCTTAAGCACTTCGGGTTTACAGATCCGGTTGCCAAAACTACCATTAGCCATCTGCCGCAATCCTTGTTGTTTTTCGGACTGCGAGACGAAATTAATGGACAGGAATACCTGAGCCTGCCGGTGCACAGTCAATTTCGCTATCAACTACTTAAAAGACAGAGCTTTACCGGGGAAGATCGGATCAAGATTAAACCCAAACACTACTACTTTTACATAAAAGACGCTCTGGAGCAGGCCTTTAATCACGTAAGGATGCTGGGCAAACCCCTGGAACCACTCCTACTTATTTTTGAAGATGCTGAAAAGTTTGGGCAGTGGAGCAAGGATCCTCAGGGAGATCGAGAATGGCTCATGGAGTTCTTCACTCTAATCGATAAGGATCCAGACTTGGATTTTGTGGGATTGAAAGATTATCTGAATACCCATGGTTATCTGGATACCTACCCGGCCAGTTCCAGTCACAGCTACCCGGAATGGGAGAATTGGACGGCCCGGCGGGGAATCCGTGGAGTAACCTTTGGAGATGAGCGATTACGCAGGGTGATATGCCGATTGCGTGATGCCGAGCGTCTCCAGGAACAATTTGAAACAACCGTATTGGAAAAGCTGGCCATACAGACTTCGCCACCGGAATTGGCCACGGTCATGCAAAGATCACTTTTGAATTCTGCGGAAAGATACCAGGTGGTAGAAAAGGTACTGGAACATCATTATCCGGAATGGTTGCCATTGTATCGCCTGGTCAATCGGGTCAGACATCTGGTGTACCAGGAGGATCCTAAATGGGCCAGCCGCCACCCCAGTTATGGTTCATCACCATTTTACGATATGCAAGGTTTAGCCTATTTGGAAATAGCTATGCGGGTATTGAGGGAAATGCTGAAAGAAATGAACGCATTTGATGAGGAAGACACTCAGTGTAGGGATTGGGATATGGATGGCCAAGATGAAATAGTGATAGAAAAAGGCCAACAGGCGCTGGTATTGGATCGGGTGGGCGGTTGTGTTGTTTATCAGCATGTCCTGGCACCGCAGGTAACAGAGAGCCTTGAACAGGCCAGCCAGTTGCTGGTTAAAGATTTTAAGCGCCTACGTGCCTATAATCGTATATACAAAAGTTCCTATCCGTTGGTAATGACTGAAAGTGACAGTGATCTGAAACAGCAGTTTTATCCCGAGGGTGGTCGGCATGAAGTTACGCGTAACTCTATGCGCTGTGCCATATGGATAACTATGATGGATCAGGAAATAGCGGTGGGGAATTTCGATACCTGCACTTACAGCATTGACCCGGTAGAGTTTCAGGATGACAAGACACTGATAAAAATGAGCACGCAAACTGCGGTAGAGTTGGTCGGCCATGATCCGGTCAATATATCGCTGGAAAAAGTGTTTATTGTGGATGAAGACTCGGTGCAAGTTCAATTCCATGCCCACCTGGATCGCATGGTCGAGAACTTACAGTTTTTCCTGGTGCCGGAGTTAGTTACATCTGCTGCACCATCCGATGAAAGGCATTTCAAGCCCTGTGCCTGGGTGGGAATTGTTCCATCGCCACAGGAAAAAGGTGTTTCTGTGCAGATGCATAATGTAGTCGCTATAGAGGAAGACAGCATCAGCTATTTTGACCATGAAAAGGAATTAGCGGGTGTAGAGCGAATGGATTACCTGTATCGATTGGATAGTGCTGATGGGGACAGTTATTATAATCGCATCAGTTATCAGCTGGCAGAAAACCATCCCATGCAGCGGCTGGAAATAAGGCCGGCGGTCAGTAATTATTACCAGGATTATGTATATGAAGAACAGAGTCGCCTCAGTTATCATACTTCAGGTCTTATGCTGCGCCCCTGGATACCTTTTGATAGGGGGCAAGCTTCTCTGGAGGTACAAGTCACCTGGGAGCTTGATGCCCAAGGAGATCCTGGTATATATGAGGAAGTATTACCACTAATAGAGGGATGTATTGGTTAAAAACCAGCAGGAGGAGAGGGCATGATTTTAAGAGAGTTTTTTGATTACTATTTCGATGCCGTGGAACCGGACGTTCTGAGTATTTACAAGCAATTGATGCCAGGAACCAGTGATTTATCCGGTAGTTATGAAACAATATTTTCGCGCAATGATGATGAGGCTATCGCCTTTTTGCTCAAGTTTCATCAGGCTACCTCAGATCTACGCAACAGCAAACCTAACCAGGCTATTCTTTTTAATGTACATAACAATGTGTGTTTTCCATTCTTTGTTGAATATCTTTGGAAAGTAATGAGCTCCAGCGATCGGGGAAAATTAATAAAAGAAGCCGGAACTGATAATTTACAGGAAATTACGGCACGCCTTAATGATGATGTGGATTTACGCAACTGGTTCAGAAAGGAAATCGGATCTGCCTTAAGCCAACAGGATCTGTTCACCCTTAATGAGATCATCGCCTTGCAGAATTTTTCATCCGGTGGCGAGTATTCCTTTCTAAAGTATGTCTATCCCGACATCCAAAAACTTGATGGTAAGGTCTTAGATGCTGGTTGTGGCGCTGGTTTTGCCACTCTTGTGATGAGTCAGTATGCTTCCGTGTTTTCCATTGATGCCTGTAAAGCCAGGTTGGAAAGGGCTATGGCACTCTCTAACATGATGAAAAAAGGGGAAAAGACCATTTTCCCCAAAGTAATAGATCTTATCGAGGAAGAGTTGGGGGGCATTCAGGTAGAGTGTGAATTCCCTTCGGCGGATGACCTGCTGTCCGGGGCTTCGCAGGAAGTTACCTTTGTGGAAGGCAGTATTGACGCTCTACCTTATCCGGACAATTACTTTGAGGCCATCAACTGCCTGGATGTATTGGAACATACCTATTCTCCAGAAGCAATTGTAGAGCAGTTTGCTCGGGTGCTGAAACCTGGCGGACGGGTCTTTATAACTGCTCCTACTCGTTATGGTGAAGTGGAGCAGCATATTCATGAGAGCATCGAAGGAACCCTATTTCCTGCCATGCTGCATATGCATCATTTTGATCCGCAATCATTGACCGATATGTTTAAGCGGCATGGCTTTGAGACAGTAGAGATCACTCCTTTCGACTTTATGAACTGGGAAGAGTTTATGGAAATAGCGGATCGTTCCCCGGCGCGCGAGCTAGCCGAAGAATTAAGGGCTCAGCCTTTTGATCAAGTTGCCTTGCAGCTGTTTGCCGTATTTGAAAAGGTCTAGGAAATCTAGGGTCGGGCCTTGTGTAAGAGACAGCCGTGACAATCCGCGCAAGTCTGGGGACGTTCCTTAGACTTGCGTTTTTATGAGGTGTTTTCGCTATAACAACAATTATTTCCTAAAGCACAAGTCCAAAAACCGTCCCAGACTTGCGCTTACCTCCACTCTTCCACCCAATAATAATCTAAATCCTTTACCCCGAATTCTTGGGCATTAATTATGCTCCAGTAGTCGCCCGAACCATAATAAACATCGATCCAATAGGGAGTATCTGAATGGAGACGATAGTTTATATCACCAGTATCGATAACCTGTACCGTAGAAAATGATTGACCGTTGATATCCAGAGGTTCTTGAAGATGAAGAGCAGTATCATAAGGGATGATGGGTTTAAGGGGATCACCGCCTGCGTTCACCGGATACCGGGGATGAACAGCTACTGCACCGAAAAAGTATTGCTTACCACTGGAAGAGAGAGCGTTTCCGGAGTGATTAGTATAGGCAGTACCTTTTTGATTATTAACGGAAAAAATGACAAACCAGTTCTCATCAGTAGGTAAAGGTCGTTTTTCGGGTTCCAGCCGGGTTCCCCACCATATGATAGCTGCTAATAATAACAGACCGACCAGTATCACTATGACATATAACCGATATTTACTAACAGGCATGCGACTCACCTCCTTGGCTGTTTCTTTAGTTTGAGTGAAAAATTGAATTGTCATTCTGCCGCCCAGAGAAAATGGTTAGTCCATTCTCTATATATAACTAATAATTATAGCAAAACCACCTATAGCGCATGATATAATAACGTAGAGTTCACCGAGAAGGAGGAAGAACGGGTTGGTGAAAAACATGGGACTTGAAAAGTCTCTATTTGAATATATTTGTGACTCAGTAGAGAGTACCCCTTTTTATCAACTGGTGGGCATTCATCTTTCGGCATTGGGAGTGGGCCATGCTGAAGTTAAACTGACAACCTCACCTCAGCACACTAATCCCATGGGTCTGTTGCATGGCGGAGTTCTAATGTCCTTGGCGGATGCTGCCATGGGAAACGCCATTCGAAGTATGGGTATCAAAGGCGTTACCGCTGACTGTTCAACTGCTTTTGTGGCTCCAGCTAATTTACAAGGGGAACTACTGGCTCAGGGAAAGGTAGTCAAAGCTGGGAAAAGACTGGTTTATGCGCGTGCTGAGGTTTATTCTGATGGAAGAATTGTGGCTGATGTTAAGGGTACCTTTGCTAACGTAGGTACTATCGATCCCAACGAAGCAGGTGAACAGCATGAATAAGCAATTGTTTAGGGCGCAACAATATTGTTTATTCACATTTGCTACTACCTCGTATGCTCTTAAGGCCGAACGGATTCTTAAAGAGGTCGATGCTGATTTTATGATGATACCAACTCTGCGAGAGATTTCATCCAGTTGTGGCTTATCGGTAAAATTTCTGCCGGATCAGCTGGAGAAGTATGCCTCCGAACTTAAAAACCAGCAAGTAAGCATTGAGTCAGTTTATCGGGTGGAAAGAAGCGGCCATCGTAATACCGTCGAAAAACTAGATCTGCAGTAAAGCCATAAATAATTCTATTTGGGAGCCGTTTTGAACGGCTTCTTCTGTTTTCCTGCCAGTAAGTTTATAGTAGACTAAGTTTTAGAATATGTTAGCAGATGGGATAGGTATCATGAATGAATTTACTATAGACAATATGGAAGCCATTTTTCAATCCCAAGGATCCTTGCATAAGGTGATTCCTGACTATCATTACCGCCAAGAGCAAGCCTCACTGGCGAAAGAGGTGGCTTATGCTCTGGCCAATAGTGAATTTTTAGTGGCCGAGGCGGGTACTGGGGTAGGAAAAACCTTGGCTTATTTGATACCTGCCGTAGCCTGGTCCATGCAGGAGAAAGAACGGGTGGTAGTGGCTACCCGCACCCGCGCCCTACAGCAGCAAATAATGGAGAAAGACATCCCGGCCCTAAAGCAAATTCTGCCTTTCGATTTTGAAGCCGCGGAATTGAAGGGACGAGAGAATTATTTGTGCTGGAATAAATATCAAACTATTTTGGGCGGACGTCGCTCTTTGGAAGCTAAGGAAGAGCGCTTTATTGAAACAGTCTTGACCTGGGCAGAACGAACCAAGAGCGGTGACCGCATGGAATTGCAGCTACCTGGGGAGATGATGAAGCACTGGCCGCTGCTGGCAGCCGATCGCTATTACTGTCGTAAGGATTTATGCAAGTATCACGATAAATGTTTTCGGCTTAAGGCTCAGCGCAGATGCCAAAAAGCCAATCTGGTGGTAACCAATCACTCGCTGCTATTAGCCGACATAGGCGTAGACAGACGAATTTTGCCTGAGTACACGTGTCTGGTGATCGATGAAGCACACAGTTTTGACCGCGAAGCTTTTGATAAATTGTCCTGCGTATTAAACCGATTTGAGATAACAAGATGGTTTACCGGCCTGTATCACCGCGAGGTTACTCATGAAAGAGGCTATCTCCAGGCTTTACGAACCCGTTTTGCTCATTTGTCAGAACCCATTAACGAGATTCGGCCGCTGATAGAACAAGGAAGCCAGCTCGCGGAAGAGCTTTTTACTAAACTGGATCAGCATTTGGGCAAGGGGAGCGAATATTCTCGGGTTGTTGCTCCGGCAGATTTGGACAGCAACTGGTTTAATGACATTATTAATACTTATCTGGAATGGCAAGCTGGACTTAACTTGTTGTTGCGGAATATGGAAAAACTGGCCCAGGAGCTGCAGGGAGAGGAAGAGGCCGGAGATATACAGGCCTATATCACACAGTTAGAAGAGTTTTCTCATAAGGCTTTTGTTATTTTCGAAGAGGATTTACACCGCGATGACCGTCTGTTGTGGATAGGCACCACCCGTGGAAAAATTGACGAAGTCTGTTCATCATTACTGGAGATAGAAAATGAATTAGACACCGGTCTGTATCAACACCTTTCCAGTCTAATAATGGTATCGGCCACCATGGCAGTTGAGGATTCATTTGATCACATCATTCGCCGTAGCGGTTTGATCCGGTATCAGCAAGAGGGCCGGATTCGAATGCTGCTGGAACACTCGCCTTTTCGCTACGAGGAACAAGCCTGTCTGTTGATGATCAATGATATGGTGAATCCATCTCATGAGCAGTTTAGCTATCAAGTTACTGAGGCCCTCTTCAACACAGTAGAAGCTGTAAATGGGCGGGTTATGGCCTTGTTTACTTCCCGCAAACAACTGGGCGATGTGAGCGCATTGCTGCGGCCTATGTTAAAAGAAAAAGACATTAACCTCCTGGTTCAACATGAAGATGGGGATTTCGGGGCCTTGATGGACGGTTTTGTGAACAGTGAAAAGGCGCTACTTATGGGATTGGAGACCTATTGGGAAGGCGTAGATTTGAAAGGTGATCTACTCAAATGTTTGGTGGTGGTGAAATTACCTTTCCGCTCACCTTCTGACCCTTACGCCAGCGCAGCTGAGAAATACTGCCGTCATAACCGGCTTAACGCCTTCAGCTATTTCATGTTGCCAGATGCAGCGGTGAGATTCAAGCAGGGTATAGGGCGCCTCATTCGCAGTGAAGAGGATCGCGGGGTGGCCATTGTATTGGACGGTCGCATAGCCAAGCAATCCTATGGCAAGATATTCCAAAATAGCAGTCCTATATCCAACCGGCTTACTATAAGCCGCAACGAAATTTCTCAGCATATCACCGCATGGATCTAAGGACGCTTTAGAGCGGCTAAACTTTTCGGGGGAACCTTTTCTATTAAATTTTCATATTAATAGATAACTCTTAGCAAACGCACAAGGAGGCAGTGAATGTGAAAGTGTATTATTTCAGAATTCCCTTATTTCTGCGCAGTTTTTTGCTTAAGATTTGGGGTTAGGTATTAAGTAGGTCGTGGGAGGTTGAGCCCCAATAGGGGACATAGATGCCAGGGGGGCCAGGCCAATGCCAAGTTTACGGTTTATCATGGGGCTGTGCCTGATAGCAGTCGGTTTATTGCTTCTATATTTATCATAAAAAAGAGAATAAAAAGCGTTAGAGCCGGAGGTAGCCGGCTCTTGTTGTTTTTAGGGCAAAATGGTCTGAACCCCCCCTGGCAATTCTAAGACAGATTATCCTTCGCTCAAACCTATCCCGAGTATGCCACCCAGGCCTCCAGCAGTAACTGTTATGGCTAGCGTACTCAGAAAAGACTTGAAGCTGATAGAATCTGGGGAGAATCCCACAGCTCCAATAATCATAAGTATGAAAAACGCTAATCCGATGGTCATTCCTCGTACCAGCCCTTTGCTTCCATATTGGCGGCTTACCGCACAACCAGCAGAAAAAACAGTTATTATCAGTATCAATTTACCCAGGGTAGGTAGGAGAGTCTCCCTGATTCCGCTGTAGTAGACAACTATGGCGGTAGCCAGACATAGAAGCAGAGACCATACCAGAGCCTTGCCAATAGTTTTCAGTTCTATGGATGCTTTTCCGCTCAAAGGTAGCACCTCCTTATTCTGAAAATATGAAGAGCTGATGATTATTATGACTGCAAAACAGGCCGGTCCGTTTACCCAATGACTGTCATTTTGCAGCGATATTTGTCATCATGGCAGAACATTAGTCGAGGCCTAATGAAGCCGCTTCACCCGGCATAGAAATGTATAAAAACCGGATGGGGGAAGCTGGCTTGGATCAACTGCTATTATGGAGTATGCTGGCCGGGATCTGCACTGCTATTGGAGCTATCATGCTGTTTATCAAACGTCGCTGGAGTAGTGCCAGTCTGGCAGTTTTCCTGGGGTTAGCTTCGGGGGTCATGATAGCTGTGGTAGTATTTGACATGCTTCCTTCGGCACTTGCCTATGCCGGGTTTGGATCAACCATCAAAGGCGTAGCCGGCGGCTTCTTGATTCTATATTTGTTTGACCGATTTGCTCTGGAAAAATTGTCACGGGGTGATACTTTACTTGGCCTGGGCTATTTAATCATGTTGGGAATCGCTATGCATGATTTGCCTGAGGGGATGGCTATTGCTCTGGGTCATGAAATGAAGGACCGAACCGGTATGGTGATAGCACTAGGCATTGGCATTCACAATATACCAGAAGGCATGGCGATCGCTGCACCCTTACTTATGGGCGGGGTGCGGCGGTTACGGATTTTAGTGCAAACGGCTCTTATTGGCCTCATAACACCTTTAGGCACCATTTTAGGGCAGGCGGTGATCCATACCTTACCATTTATGCTGCCGCTCATGCTGGGCCTGGCCTCAGGAATAATGCTTTACCTGGTTTTGTTTCAGCTATGGCCCCAGGCGGGCGTACAGGATCGACGCATGCGCTGGTATGGATTTCTCCTAGGGATGCTAATAATATTTACAGCCACCTTTGTGTGAGTATAAAAACAAAAGGTCTTTCTTAAACTAAGCCAAAATGTTTAAGGAGACCTTCTATTGAATTGGTTGTATATTGGAATCGCTGCCATCTCGGGTGCAGCTATGGCACTGCAGGGAACTTTTAATGCTACTCTCGGTAAAATTTTGGGCCTGTGGGAATCAACCCTAATAGTACACCTCATCGGGACTTTAGTTGCCCTATTGATTATTTTTGTAGCAGGAATGGGATTTGGTAATGTCGGCAAGTTGAGTCAGGTGCCCTGGTGGGCTTATTTGGGTGGTCTGTTGAGTGTGATCATCATTTATGCGGTAGCTCGTTCCATACCGCAAATAGGTGTGGGTAATGCTACTACTGCCATTATTGTAGCCCAGATATCCACAGCTATTCTGATTGATAGCCTGGGTATTTTCGGTATGAAGAAACTAGACTTTCAATGGTTAGACCTGCTAGGGGTAATATTGTTTGTTGTGGGAGCCCGTATACTGCTGATAGATTAACCAGACAATCAGAACATGAAGGGGACATTTACCAGCACCACGATAATGGCAATTAATACGGTTACGATGCCGACAACCCCGCTCCAGAAGGGAACCGGATAAAGAAATTTGGCCAGGTCAATGTAATAACTGACCAGGTCTTCTTTTTTTATCTGACCAAACTTTTTGGTGGCTAACAGATAAGCAGAGTAGGCAAAGATGACTAATACTAATCCAATTAATAGCAGAACCGATGCAACTTTCACTTCTCAACCTCCTATCGTCATATCTATGATTATAATCATAAAACC
>CAZTZX010000022.1:0-2625 GCA_964618175.1 uncultured Syntrophomonas sp.
TCTGCTCGCACTACCCATTGACCACCATGGTGCCGATTCCTTCGCGGGTGAATACTTCCAGAAGGATGGAATGAGGTACCCGCCCATCGATGATATGAGTACGTCCTACCCCTCCGGTAACCGCTTCTACGCAGCAGCGTACTTTGGGAGTCATCCCCCCGGCAATGACCCCTTCGGCTACCAGCCTTTCCACATCGCTGACTTTCAGGATCGATATCAGGCTGGTGCTGTCAGCAGGATCCTGCAGAAGACCGGGTACATCAGTCAAGAGTACCAGTTTGTCAGCCTGCATGTTTACAGCTACCGCTGCGGCTACCAGGTCGGCGTTTATATTATAGGTTTGCTGCTGTGCATCAATACCAATAGGAGCAATAACGGGTATGTAGCCATTTTCTATTACTGTTTCTATGATTTGCGGATTTATGCGTCGTACCTCGCCCACAAACCCCATTTTGCCGCTATAATCCATGGGGCCAGCTTCGATAAGATTGCCGTCCTTGCCAGATAATCCTACCGCTCGGCCGCCACTGGCATTCAAGCCAGCTACGATTTCCTTGTTCACTTTGCCGCCCAATACCATTTCCACTACCTCCATGGTATCAGCATCAGTGACGCGCAGGCCATCCACAAATTCGCTGGATATATTCAAGCGCCCCAGCAAATGATTGATTTCCGGGCCTCCGCCATGAACTACGATGGGGTGCATCCCCACATAACGCATGAGCACAATATCTTGCATGACCTTTTGCTTTAGGTTACAGTCGGTCATGGCAGCGCCGCCATATTTTATTACTACTTTCTTACCGTAGAAATCCTTGATATAAGGCAGAGCCTCTACCAATATTTCCGCTTTTTCCATTGCTGAGGCAATCATCTAATTCCCCCCATATTCTGATTTACGAGCGATAAGAGGCATTGATCTTGACATAATCATAGGACAGATCACAGCCCCAGGCCACGGCTGACTCGGATCCGGACTTCAGGTCAACGGTTATCACTACCGGGTCTTTCTCCAGTTCCCGCCGGGCCTGCTCCTCATCAAAATGCAATCCCATGCCGTTTTCGGCCATTTTCTCCCCACCCAGATAGATATCTACCCGGTTAGGATCAAACTCAACCCCGGAATAACCTGCTGCCGCCAGAATACGTCCCCAGTTGGCATCTCTTCCAAATACAGCGGCTTTAGTCAGATTGGAGCCGGTAATTGATCTAGCTATCTGCCGAGCATTTTCCTGGGTAGAAGCTCCTTTGACCTGCACTTCGATCATGCAGGTAGCTCCTTCTCCATCCCGGGCAATGAGTTTGGCCAGGGTTACGGCTACCGCCTGAAGAGCCTCTTGAAATAGCTTATAATCATCGCTGTCCACATCATTGATCACCGGATTACCAGCTAAACCATTGGCCAGGATCACGGCCATATCATTGGTGGAAGTATCACGATCCACACTAATCATGTTGAAAGACTGTTTTACCGCCTGTTTGAAGGCCTTTTCTAAACAAATGTTTTCCAGGCAAGCATCTGTTGTAAAGAAGGCTAGCATGGTTGCCATATTGGGATGTATCATGCCCGAGCCTTTAGCTATGGCACCGATGCGCACCGGTTTCCCCTGTAGTTCTATTTCCACCGCTATTTCCTTACTGATCAAATCGGTGGTCATTATCGCCTGAGCTGCATTATACCCGTCTTCTGGACTCAAGTTAGCTGCTGCCTGGCGAATCCCTTTTTCAATCTTTTCCATGCACATATTTGCCCCGATCACTCCGGTTGAAGCTACTACTACATCCCGAGGATCGATGTCAAGGCTCTGACCAGTTATCTGTGCCATCATCAGAGTGTCATTCCGGCCTTGTTCGCCGGTACAGGCATTGGCATTGCCGCTGTTGGCTACAATGGCCTGAGCCCGTCCATTGCTCAAATGCTGGCGGCTAATATCCACACTGGAAGCTCTAACTACATTGGTGGTAAAGGTACCTACAGCGATGCAAGGTACCTCGGAATAGATCAAGGCAATGTCTTTTTTATCAGTTTTCTTAAGATCGGCGCAAACTCCCTGAGCCAAAAAGCCCTGGGGAGCGGTTACCGAGCCTTTTATCTTTTTCATCTTTATATCTCCTCGTACTTATTGGTTACGGATGGACACCCGGGAAGAATAACCCTCTGGTTTCCGGCCATCCAAACATTAGATTCAAGTTCTGAATAGCTTGCCCGGAGGCTCCCTTAGTCAGGTTATCTAAAGCTGAAACCAAAACGACTTGGCCGCTTTCGTCATCCACATAGGTGCCTATATCCACGAAGTTGCTGCCGTAGACCCACTTGGTATGCGGGAAGACCCCTTCCGGCAGTAGTCTGATAAAGGGCTCTGCTCCATAAGCATCCTCCAGAACCTGACGTACCTGGGCAGGAGCCACACCGGATCGCAATCGAGCATATATGGTACTGAGAATGCCGCGGTTCATGGGTACCAGATGGGGTGTAAAGATCATCTGTACGCTGGTGCCGGCCGCGAAACTGATCTCCTGAGCTATTTCCGGCCCATGCCGGTGTCCACCCACCCCATAGGCTCTAATGCCCTCATTGACTTCGCAGAAATGATTGCTGGGCTTTGGCGATTTACCGGCCCCGGT
>CAZTZX010000022.1:2725-27911 GCA_964618175.1 uncultured Syntrophomonas sp.
ACCCCGCCTTGGGTAAGTTCCTTCACCATGGGCACGGATAGCCCATGCGGAAGAGCTAGAAAGGCTACCTGGCAGCTCTGCTTGATGCGGTTAAGGTCAGTAGCCATACAGGTTAGATCGTAAAACCCGTTTAAGTGTGGATAAACCTGACTGATTTTCCGGCCCACGTTTTCCGTGGAGAAAATGCAGTCCACCATTACTTCATCTCTTCCGGCCATGAGGCGCAAGAGGTCAGCTGCAGTATATCCATCTCCGATTATGGCTGCTTTTATCATGGTCACGAACCTCCTTACTTGGGCTGTTGATAATTAATCACTAATAGAATATTAATAATTATACAAATTAATGCATAATTAATCAAGAAAAAAATAACAGATTTCTAAATCCATGCTCCCCGAGTATATCAAGATATAGTATGCCAGCTGTAAAACTAAAAATCCGCCGGGAGTTCCGGCGGAAATATGGTATGAGTTTTTATTCTACGGGGGCAAATTCTTCTTTGCCAGCCCCACATTCAGGGCATACCCAATCATCAGGCAAGTCTTCAAAACTGGTTCCTGGGGTCACATCGTTCTCCGGGTCTCCTTCAGCCGGATCATAAATATACCCGCATATAATGCATTCGTAGCTTTGGTTCACCTCAACATCCGACAATATGATCACCCTCCTTGATTTATCAACTTTTTGGAATGTAGTCTTGTCTGTTAATTTATACGGAACATCATTTCTTTATACCGCTGAGACGAGCAATAGGCACTCTTCGTCCATGGGCGGGATAAAAGATGGTGGCCCCTTGTTTTATCAGCATATCCCAGTTGGCAGTTATTTTTTCGGGTTCTTCAGCAAATATGGGAAAATTTTGGCCCCACCCATAACTCATAGCCAGATCTCCTACCATAGCCTGGCCATCTTCCAGCAAGACTGACAAAGACCCGAGCGTATGTCCCGGTGTGGGCACTACCTTTGCGGCCACCCCATAAGGAGTCAGGTCAAACTCCTGGTCAGTGGTGAATTCAACCCTGGTTTTTGGGAAGCGCAGTAATCGTGTACTGTGTCTGCCTACCCAGCTGACCATTTTCCCGATGGCGTTAGTTCCTGGCGGTATAACCACTTCTCCTGTTTCTATCAACCTGGCCTCCAGCGGATGAGCCAGTACAGGACAGTTGCACAGGCTTTTGATTGCCGCCAGACTGCCCACATGATCAAAATGGGCGTGGGTTATTATTATCAGCTTAATATCGTCCGGTTCAATGCCCAGTTTACCCAGACGCCACAAGAATATTTTTGCCAAAGATCTCCTTCCGGCATCCACCATAATCCATCCGGTGGCTGTTTGGATAAGATAACAATTGGTGTAAGACAGCGGCATCGTTACTACTTTCATATCCTTCTCCCCAATTAGCTGAAAAACTTGTTATACTCTTCCTCTTTAAACCTACTAAGAACTCCATTATCCCTCACCAAAACCGGTCTTACCATAAGGCGGGGGTTCTCTATCATTAGTTTTAAGGCTAGTTGATCATCTAACTGGTTGGCCTTGATCCCCAACTTCTTAAAGGTGGGGCTTTTTGTGTTGAGCAGCTGGGCTAAAGTTGATTGGCTGCGGTTGGCCAACTCGGTATATTCCTTTTGGTTAAGCGGGTCCTTAAGCAAATCACGATACTGATATGAAATGAGACGTTCATCCAGCCAAGCCCTGGCTTTCTGACAAGTACTTCAGCTTTTTACACAATAAAAGATGGTATCCAGCGGCAGTTTATCCACCTCCTTATCTGCTGTTGAGCAATCTGTTTCCTTATTTATAGCCATTATAAACCGGAAATGCAACCAAAATAAAACCCGCCATTAGATAAGCAAAAATAACGGCAGACAGTAAAAGTCTGCTGTCTGCTCATATTAAAAAACAATGTCTAAAAACTGTAACCAAATTCTTCAGGTATCATAACCTAGATATTGGGTATGATAATCGATGAACAGCTTATCCGGGATCTTTCCCGGTGGCTTTCATATAAAGATGGGGAGAGCTTGCTCTTCCCATCTCTTATTTCTCACGAAAATGCCTTTTACTTGCCGATTATATAGGATGCTTCAGAGCCACATTGAGGGCAACGACCATTTTGCAGACCCGCTATCCGGGTTTGATAGCCGCTGCGATCTATCAAAAGCTGCCCGCATTCCAGACAGTTGGTCTGATTATTCCCGGCAGCTATATTGCCTAAGTAGACAAATTTCAGATACTGCTGAGCCCGCTCCTGGGCGGCCAGCATAGTTTTTTCTGGAGTAGAGGGCCTGTCCAAGCGATAGGCGGGATGATAGCGGCTTAGATGCAGGGGGATGGTTTCATCGATGGAGGCGAGCCAGGCCGCCAGGGAGCCTATTTCTTGCAAAGAATCGTTTTCACCGGGAATGATCAGGGTAGTCACCTCTACATGGGTCTGCTGAGCGGCCTGTTCGACCCGTTCTTTGACCTCTGCTAAACTAGCTTTGCACAGTTTACGGTAGAAACCATCCTGAAAGGCCTTAACATCAATATTCATAGCCCCGATAAAAGGCAGCAGCTCTTCTAGGGGTTCGGCTTCTATATACCCATTGGTGACCAATACCACCTGCTGCTCATGGGCCTGTAAAAGTTCAGCACAGTCCCGCACATATTCAAACCAGATGGAAGGCTCATTGTAGGTAAAAGCCACTCCTATAGAGCCCTGGGGCCGGTACCGATCGGCGATCAGCACTAAATCTTGCGGTGACAGCCACTGGGTTTCCGGTTCCTGATGAGCGATAGTATGATTCTGGCAAAAAGAACAGGCCAGGTTACAGCCAAAAGTTCCGGCCGACACTATCTGGCTTCCCGGGTAAAAGTGATAGAGTGGTTTCTTTTCGATCGGGTCGAGGGCCAGTGAGGTAAGCCGCCCATAGTTAAGGGAGTACAACAAGCCGTCCTGATTAACACGTACGCGGCAAATTCCCTTTTGATCTGGTTTAAGCAGGCAATGATGCGGACATAGAAAGCACCGTACCTGCTGATCCTTTTCGGTTTGGTAATAGAGAGCTTCCTTCAACCTTAAGGGTTTCTCCTTTCTGACTTGATTAGGTGTAGCGTATGACTTCAAAGCGTTTTATTGCATAGCTTTCATCCGGTCGGATACCGGCCTTTTGGCAGGCTATCTGCAGTTGCTCCTCTACCGTGTCTACTCCTTCCAGGTCGGGCAGCAAAAGGCCTCGCCGACTTCCCTGGCTGACGATCACCCCATACCTTTTGGGATCAAGCTGTTCACGGTTGGCGGGTTCTGCTTGCCCCAATACATCCACTGAATAGACCAAATCACCCAATTCGTGAGTTTCCACCGGTAAAAACCGCGGATCCTGACTGGCCGCACTGACCGCATTGCCGGCAATCTCCTCGGCTAAACTTCCGTAAGCGGGGCTTATGGTACCGATACAACCCCGTAGCTGACCGTGTTTTTTCAAGGACACGAAAGTACCGGCGGTTTCCCGGCGCAAGTTTTCCAATTCGCCGGGCAAAGCAGGCCGGGATCCATTGCTGACATAGCTTTCTATTACCATGCGTGCCCACTTGACCGGCGGGCTTTCCTGCTGGCGCAGCCTGTCCTGCTCCTGGAGTTGACCAGCCTGCAATTGCTGCAATAAAGATTTCCCTGTAGAGCCCGGTCTAAATCCGGCCGTCAAATAGCCTACTCCAAAAGGCCCTTCATAGCTGAAAATAGTTGGCTCATAATTCAGCCCATCTAAAGCCCCCAGCATTATTACAATGGAACGGTAACCGCATTCTCCGGCATTGTTGCACAGTGATTCGGGCAGACCCATGATACCCTCCGCATCTCCGCTGCTAAGCAGTTCTCGGACGGCTTGATCGAAAGGCGGTCCATCGGGATGGTATTCATAAGGGCCATCACTTTTGAGACGATGCGACATATCCCCAGAGGCCAGAATGGCCACTTTACGGCCTATTTTATCGGCTGCCTGTTTTAATATATGGCCAAATTGGTACAGTTCCAAGGTAGACAGATAAGCTATACTGATGGCTATTATTTTCACATCGGTCAAACCTGCTCCCTGCAGGTAATGAAAAGGTACCAGAATACCGTGATCTAAATCGGGATTCAGTCGATGCTGATGAGCGGTTTCCTTATCAAGAATAATGAAGGGCAGATTTGACTGAGCTGATTGGGTGGCAATTTCCTTTAGCAGTATCAAATCATTGCTGGCCGTCCATTCCTGCTGAGCTCCAAAGGCAGTCATGTCTCCTCTTAAATGAGGTTGTCCCAAACTAGAAAGGGCATCGGCAAACACATTGCCATGGGGAGTCAGAAATATAACGGTCTCTGGTTCAGTGGCGGCCAGTTCTTGAGCCAGACGGCCCATCCCATCCACAGTGGGCTGCACCTCTTGGAGTTGGCCTTGGCCTATCTCCGGTATGATTAAGGGCGGGTGGGGGCTTAAGGCAGCATAAGTTATCATGGGGATTCCTCCTCAGCTGGCCTATTATGGATAACCCATGGCCATTGCTCCGTCCTGGCTCTGTGCCTTGGCTATTCCGGCATAAACGGCATAGGCTACCTTGGCCTGATAATCAGGATCCATCAGCAGTTTGCCTTCTTCTGGGTTGGAGATGAATCCTACTTCGACGATCACTGCCGGCATTTCAGTTTTTTGGGTGATATAATAAGTGCCCGGCAGCGCTTTGCGTTTAGTATTCCCCAATACTCTGGTCAATTCCTCCTGGATAGCCACCGCCGCCGCTTTACCCTCTTCACTGCTACCGTCATAAAAAACCTGTGCCCCCCGCCAGCGAGGACTGGGGTCAGCATTGGCATGAATACTAACGTAAAGCTTAGCTTGGGCCTGATTGGCTTTTTCGGCGCGGCGGTTCAGATCCTGGCGTTTGCGTTCCCGCAAGCTTCCAGAAAAGCTCTCATCGGACAGGTCTTTATCATCTTCTCGCACCATCACCACCAAAGAGCCAGCTTCACTTAAATTCTTTTGTAGCCGTTTGCTGATAGCCAGAGTAATTTTGTCTTCGGTAATCCTATCGCGCTTGGCTCCCGGATCAAAGCCTCCGTGGCCTGCATCAACGGCTATGACCTTATTAGCCAAACTATAGGACATCACCTGAACCTGATCGGGCTGACTGAGAACAGCCGCCAGACAGAGAATTAAAAACAAGCCCAGGGCTGCACCGATCCTGCCCCAACGTCGAGGAATGAACACGGCTCTATCCAGCAGCATCCTATCTGTCTTAGGATCATCCCTTCCGGATTTTATGCTCAGCTTCCTAATAAGAACGGATAAAGGCCGATTATCTCCAAGGGTCATTCAAGCCCCTCCTTAGCGACAAAATGCTATTTCTTATATATGCGCCGAAAGCATTTTTTATAAGGAGAAATAACCGAAACAGATAGAATGCAAAAACCCCCTCGGGGTAACCGAGGGGGTTGCACAAACAAATTAGCGTTTTGAGTATTGCGGCGCCTTGCGGGCTCCGTGTAAACCGTACTTTTTACGTTCTGTCATGCGCGGATCGCGAGTCAGGAATCCAGCCTTGCGCAAAAGTGGTTGCAGCTCTGGATTAGCCTTTATCAACGCCCGGGCAATACCTAGCCGTACAGCTCCGGCCTGGCCATTAATACCGCCACCGTGTACACGGCATACGACATTAAAACGGCCTCCCATGGCGGTGAGCTCAAGGGGCTGCTGAACGATCAGCCGGCTGGTTTTGTTCGGGAAGTATTCTTCAAAGCTGCGATCGTTGATTACGATCGTACCGTCTCCGGGCACTAAACGCACTCTAGCTACCGCTTCTTTTCTTCTTCCGGTTCCCCAGTATTGTACCTTTGCCATTGCCATCCTCCTTACCCTCTCAGCTCTCTGGCCACCGGTTTTTGGGCCTGATGCGGGTGTTCACATCCCCTATATACCTTGAGTTTGCCAAACATCTTGGCACCCAGGCGATTGTGGGGGAGCATTCCCTTAACTGCAACCTCAATAGCCTTTTCGGGGCGTTTCTGCAGCAGGGTTTTGTAATCTACCTCTTTCAAGCCACCCGGATATCCGGTATGATGGCGTAGTTTTTTCTGCAGCAACTTGTTGCCGGTAAGGTGAATCTTCTCGGCATTGATCACAATTACGAAGTCGCCAGTGTCTACATGAGGAGTAAAAGTGGGTTTATGTTTGCCGCGCAGAATAGAGGCTACCTCAGAGCTGAGTCTGCCCAGAGTCTGTCCTTCCGCATCGATAACGAACCACTGCCGCTCAACTTCGGCGGGCTTTGCCATAAAGGTTTTCACACTGTTCCCTCCAGTATCAGGTTGGTTCTCTTAAAGTATCCTCATCGTATAGACTGCCAACGGGGCGGGAGGCAGACACACGTTTAGAGACTACCTTCTAATATTAGCTAAAACAAAGGCCGCTTGTCAACAAGTCTGGCCATTATTTCATATTTCCCGTTAATTAGGAGTATCGTACTTCCACCAGATACAATCCATGGGCAGGAGCAGTTGGACCGGCCTGAGAGCGATCCCGCGCCGCCAAGATCCTTTCCATATCATGGGCCGATAGTCGGCCGCGCCCCACTTCCAGCAGGGTTCCCATGATAATACGTACCATATTATATAGAAAGCCGTCGGCACTGATATCTAGATTTAGAAAAGATCCTTCTTCCCAAAGATGACAGTTAGAAACATTCCGTTCGAAACTCTTTACCGAAGAGCCGCTGGCACAGAAGGAACGAAAATCATGTTGCCCCTGTAGGTGCTGGGCCGCCTCTTGCATGTTTTCCAGGCTTAGCGGTTCAAAACAACCATAGCCATGGTGCCGGTGAAATGTGGCTCCGGCTGGCCGCCGGTATATCCGATAGCGATACAGCTTGCTGACGGCATCAAAGCGGGGATGAAAGTCAGGATGGGCCTCCTGGCTGTCTAACACCCTTATGTCACCGGGTAGGACACTGTTGAGAGCATACTGCCATCGTTGGGAGGGAATCGATGCTGCTGTGTCAAATGCTACCACCTGCCCCAGAGCATGCACTCCGGCATCGGTTCGACCCGCCAACAACAAAGACACCTTTTCTCCGGTTAGGCGTTCGATGCACTGCTGCAGCTCGGCTTGGATGGTATGTCCATTAGCTTGGATCTGTGAACCATGATAATTGGTTCCATCATATTCAATTATCAGTTTTATCCTACGCATTACCGTACCTCTTAGCATCCCCCTGTTGGGTTATATCAGTTGAAGAACCAGGATGGCGGCGGTGACGGCTATCAGCAGCCAATCATTTCTATGTAAAGGCTGCGCGTACAAGCGGGTCTGGCCCTGGCCGCCATGATAGCCGCGATTTTCCATGGCCTCAGCCAGATCTTCGGCTCGCTCCAGGGAAAGCCTTAGCATCGGTACCAGCAAGGCAATCAGGTAATGTCCTTTTTGCCGGAGGGTTCCCTGATGCCAATCAGCGCCCCTGGCCAGTTGGGCCCGTTGTATCTTTTGGGTCTCTTCTACCAGCAGGGGCAGAAAACGCAGACTAAGGGTCATGATCATTACCAGTTCATGCACCGGCAAACGGAGTCGAGCCAGAGGGCTGAAGATCCTTTCCAACCCAGCGGTCAACTGGGCGGGACGAGTGGTGAATGTCAACCAGGCCGCCAACAGCAATACCCCGGTTAGCCGTAAAAACAGTAGACCGGCGGAAATCAGTCCTTCTCGGGTTATGGATATATAAAAAGCCGTAACTACTGCCTGCCCAGGCACCAACACTAGCTGCAGTAAAGCCGTAATCAAAACCAGGATAAGCAATATCCGCAGATTTACCACGTATGTGCGTACATTGATTTTACTCAAAGCCATCAATACCAGAATTGTAACACCCACCACAGCTAGGTGCAGCCAGTCAGGAGCTATGATGATGCTGACACTCAAACCGGTTACCGCCGCTATTTTACTGCGGGCATCCCAGCGGTGCACCGGAGCATCTAACGGAATATACTGACCCATTTGCAGGGAACTATTAATAATAACCTCCCTCCCCTTGCTTCCAGTGGGCGGCTATAATAGCCCCGGCTTCTTCGGCTGTACGAGTAGAGGCCGGTAAATCGGGCTTGGCTTTCTGGAGACGATGCAGTAATTGGACGTGCAGGGGCCAAGCTATTGGCTCGAATCCATTCATATTTTCCACAGGCGAGCTTTGCTCTGGCCTTATGGTTCGGCTGATCTTGCCCTGATTTAGCTGTACTATTCGGGAGCAATAGGGATAAACGGGTCTAATCTGATGAGTGACCATGACAATAGTGATACCCCGAGTACGGTTGAGATCAACCAGATAGTCGATCAACTGACAGCGACCGCTGTGATCCAGCCCGGCCAGAGGTTCATCCATTAACAGGAGTTGGGGTTGTAAAACCAGAATGCTGGCCAGGGCTACACGCCTTTTTTCCCCACTGCTTAATTCCTTTATGCGGCGGTCATAGTAATGGTCAGGATCTAATCCCACCGCTACCAATGCTTCAATTACAGCTGACCGAAGTTTCTCCCCTTTAACTCTCCGGTTTATTGGTCCAAAAGCTACTTCTTCACCAACCGTCAATTCGAATATCTGCTGCTCGGGATGCTGGAAGACCAGTCCCAGTTGGGGATGTATACCCTGCCTGGGTAAAACCTGATCCTGGAAGTATACTTGCCCCTGGGAGGGTTTTATCATTCCTGCCATTGTCAACAGCAGGGTGGATTTGCCTGACCCTTCTCCACCGGCTATCACCAGGAATTCATTTTCTTCGATGGATAGAGTTATGTCCTGCAAGGCCACCTTGGCAAAAACCGTCCGGGGCTGATAGGTATGGCTTATGGACTGCAGTTCTATTAACACAGTGCTTCCACCACCTTGTCAAGAGAGTCTCCGCTCCAGTCTGGCAGAAGTAGGCCCTGGTTTTTCAATACGATCACCAGATGAGAAAGTTCGGGTTGCTCTAAATCGAATTGGCTTAGCAACTCCTGATTTTGAGCCACAACGCAAAAAGGCAACTGCGCAGCTATCTGTCCCGCCTGCATAATTATTACCTGATCAGCCTGTTCGGCCTCCTCCAGGTTTTGGGTGATGAGTATTATGCCTATCTCTTTGTCCTGACGTAGCTTCTCTAAAATTTGTATTATCTGGCGACGTCCATTGGGATCAAGCATGGAAGTTGCTTCATCCAGAATTATGTAGCGCGGCTGCATAGCCAGAATACCAGCCAGGCAGACGCGTTGCTTTTGACCACCGGACAAAAGATAAGGAGGATATTGAGCATAATCCTCCATTGATACCATTTTAAGAGCGGCATCCACTCTTTTATGAATTTCTTCGCGCTCCAAGCCTAGATTCTGTGGACCAAAGGCCACATCATCCACTACCAGGTTGGATACAAACTGGTGATCCGGAATCGAACCCACCAGGCCAACCCGGCCTCGTACCTGACTGCGCTGTGATTTGTCACTGCTATGCAGACCATCAACGATCACGCTGCCCTTATCTGGGAGCAATTGGCCGTTTATTAATCGGGCCAGGGTAGATTTTCCGGAGCCATTGGCACCGACAATAGCCACCCATTGACCTGCTTCCAGAGTGAAGGAAAGGTTGTGAACGGCTGGCCTGGAAACCTGCTCAAAAGTATAGCTAAAGCTAACCTGGTCCAGCCGGATCATTACTAGTCAACCAATTCTACAATTACCATGGGAGCACCGTCACCACGGCGATGTCCGGCTTTGATCACTCGGGTATATCCGCCCTGACGATTGGTATATTTATCCGCCAGATTAGCAAACAGCTTCTGCACTACATCTTCACGGGTCAGGTAAGCTATAGCTTGACGCCGCGCATGCAGATCCCCTCTTTTCCCCAGGGTAATCATCTGGTCGGCTAGTCTTTTAATATCTTTGGCTCTTGTTTCCGTAGTAGTTATCCGGCCACTGTCCAATAGCGAGGTTACTGAATTGCGCAGCATGGCTTGGCGATGATCACTACGGAGCCCAAATCTATGGTAGCTCACTGTAGGGGTCCTCCTTTTTTCCTAGTCTTCCGGATTCTTGAATCCCAGTTCCAGTTCCTTGAGTTTGCGTTCGATCTCTTCCAAGGATTTCTGGCCCAGGTTGCGGATCTTGCTCATTTCTTCACGGGTTTTTTCGATCAGGTCACCGACGGTATTAATATTAGCCCGTTTCAAACCGTTGGAGGCACGTACGGATAGTTCCAATTCCTCGATGGACATTTCCAAAACCTTATCCTGTTTCTCCTCTTCCTTTTCCACCAGTATCTCTACTTCTGCAAAGGAGTCATCAATCTCTGTGAACAGCTTTAAGTATTCGATCAATATCTGGGCGGAAAGGCTAATGGCCTCTTCTGGGCTTATGCTACCGTTGGTCCACACTTCCAGAGTCAGGCTGTCGTAATCTGTACGTTTTCCTACCCGGGCATTTTCCACGGTGTAATTAACTCTGGTAACCGGAGTATAAATAGAATCGATGGGAATTTGTCCCACTACCTCATCACTCTTATTAGGTTGTTGATCGGCGCTTACATAGCCGCGTCCCCGTTCAATCGTCATTTCCATAACCAGGTTGGCATCCTTATCCAGGGTAGCGATGTGCAAGTCGGGAGTAAGTACTTCTACTTCCGCATCAAGTTCTATGTCACTGGCCTTAACTTCTTTAGGTCCAGTCTGTTCTAATCTTAAAATCTTACGTTCATTGCCATCATAGTTCAGGATCAGATGCTTGATATTCAGAATGATCTCGGTAGTATCTTCAACTATGTTGGGAATGGTAGAAAATTCGTGTAGTACTCCATCGATCTTGACAGATGACACTGCCGCTCCCGGAAGGGAGGATAGCAAAACTCGACGCAGGGAGTTCCCCAGGGTGGTTCCATATCCTCTTTCCAGTGGTTCAATTACAAATTTGCCATAGTTAGTGTTGGCATCTTTCTCCACACACTCTATGCGCGGCTTTTCCATCTCTAGCATGCATGAATCCCTCCTTCATATTAGAGGTGTGCTTATCTGGAGTACAGTTCGACAATCAGCTGTTCGTTCACGGCGGTGTCGATCTGCTCCCGGTTCGGGTAAGCCAGCACACTGCCAGTCAAATTATCAGCGTCTACCGTTAGCCACTCCGGAGGAGTTCTATAGGTAGCCTGATCTTTGATCTCTTGGAATTTAGGCGAATCCTTGCTGGTATCCCTAACCTGCACCACATCTCCGGGTTTCAACAGCATGGAAGGTATGGTCGCTTTCTTTCCATTTACAAAAAAGTGTCCATGGTTGACCAGCTGACGAGCTTCCTTACGTGAGCCACCAAAGCCCATACGGAAGACTACGTTGTCCATGCGGCGCTCTAGTAAGACTAATAGATTCTCACCGGTTACACCGGGTTGGCGGTCAGCCTTCTTGAAGTAATTGCGGAATTGTTTTTCCAACAAGCCATAAATACGCTTGGTCTTTTGCTTTTCTCTAAGCTGAATACCATATTCACTGGGTTTTTGACGACGTCCCTGGCCGTGAGCCCCTGGAGGGAAAGGTCTTCTTTCCACCGCACACTTTTCTGAGTAACAGCGGTCACCTTTCAGGAAGAGTTTTTCACCTTCACGACGGCACTGCCGACAAACCGAATCCGTATATCTTCCCACTTTCTCTTACGACCTCCTTATACCCTTCTTCTCTTGGGTGGTCTGCACCCATTGTGTGGAATGGGAGTAACGTCCTTGATCGCGCTAACTTCCAATCCTGCTGCCTGTAGTGAACGGATGGCAGCTTCGCGACCAGCTCCCGGTCCTTTTACATAGCATTCGACTTCCTTGAGGCCGTGCTCCATGGCTGCCCGAGCAGCTGTTTCGGCTGCCTGCTGAGCGGCAAACGGGGTACTCTTACGAGAGCCCTTAAAACCGGATGTCCCGGCACTGGCCCAGGAAATAGCATTGCCATGCTTATCGGTAATAGAAATGATGGTATTATTAAAGGTCGATTTAATGTGCGCAATTCCATGTTCAATATTTTTCTTTTCGCGTCTCTTGACCCTAGTTGTTGTCCTTTTGGCCACCTAGTTAACCCTCCTTTATGACTATTTTTTCTTACCGGACACGGTTCGTTTCGGTCCCTTGCGGGTCCGAGCATTGTTTTTGGTATTTTGACCACGAACCGGCAGACCACGACGATGGCGGAGCCCCCGGTAGCAGCCTATGTCCATCAATCGCTTGATATCCATACTGACCTGACGGCGAAGGTCACCTTCTACAGTATAGGCCTTCTCAAGAATCTCCCTTAATTTGGCAACTTCTTCTTCCGTAAGATCTTTCACTCTGGTATCTGGATTTATACCCGCCTCGGTCAGGATTTTCAGGGACGAAGAACGCCCAATCCCATATATATAGGTGAGAGAAACTTCAACACGCTTTTCACGTGGTAGATCAACACCCGCTATTCTCGCCAAATTTGTTCACCTCCTAAATTTAACCTTGAGTTTGTTTATGCTTGGGATTCTGGCAAATTACCATAACCTTGCCATGTCTTTTAATAATCTTGCATTTTTCACACATTGGCTTTACCGATGGCTTTACCTTCAACCTGTTAACCTCCTTAACTTGCTAGCCGCTACCTATTTAAAACGATATGTGATCCTGCCCCGACTCAAATCGTAAGGCGATAATTCCACCGTTACCCGGTCACCGGGCAGTATCTTAATAAAGTTCATCCGCATTTTACCAGAAATATGGGCGAGGACCTTATGGCCATTTTGTAGTTCCACTTTAAACATAGCATTGGGGAGTGGTTCCAAAACAACCCCTTCCACTTCGATCACATCATCTTTCGCCATTACCAGACCCCCTTCCCATCCGATTTCCGACCTCTTGAATTCGTTTCAGATTTTTTCTAATAACATGATTGACCGGTAATTCTCCTCTGGCCAGGTGATCAGCCACGTCATCTGCCCTATAATTGGTCATCTGCAGGTGGCGCACGTTTTTCATCTTGGGATTCTCAACCTTGCGAAGATCTCCATCCACAATCATTACAAAACGTTCATTCACCACTTTTACTATTACAAACATCCTACCCTGGTCTCGACCCGATTTAGAAATCACCACTCGAGCTAGTAAATCACTCAAACGACCACCCCCTTACCTTAAGGTAAGGATTTCCGGACCATGGCTGGTCACTGCCACAGTGTGTTCGAAATGGGCCGAGCATTTACCATCCTGAGTAACTACTGTCCAATCATCTATTTTGGTAAATACTTTATAGGTGCCCATGTTGAGCATCGGTTCAATAGCCAGGGTCATGCCTTCCTTCAATACTGGTCCCCGGTCAGGTCTCCCATAATTCGGAATAGGCGGATCTTCGTGCATCGCCTGGCCAATTCCGTGCCCGACATATTCTCTAACCACGGAAAAGCCATTTTTCTCAGCCCAGTCCTGTACAGCATGGGATATCTTGCCTAGGCGGTGTCCGGGTAGGGCTTGTTGAATGCCTTTCATTAAGGACTCCTCGGTAACCTGAAGCAATCGGGCCACCTGAGGATCAACTTCTCCTACCGGGACGGTGATCGCCGAATCTCCGGCAAAACCATCTAAAAGAACTCCAAAGTCGATGCTCAAAACATCGCCTTCTTTTAACACCCGTTTACCAGGGATACCATGCACTACCTCTTCATTAACTGAAGCACATATTGCACCCGGAAAAGCCGGACCTCCTCTGGAATTGGGGTAATTCTTAAACACCGGGATGGCACCACGCTTTTGGCATTCTTCTTCAGCTAGTGCGTTTAAGGATGCGGTGGTGATTCCCGGTTTGACCTGACTCTCCAACATACTAAGAACTTGAGCTACCAGCTGACCGGCTGCTCTCATTCGTACTATGTCATCCCGGGTCTTTAAAGTGATCATTATAAACTACCCATTACCTTTTCGATATCCTTAAAAACCTCTTGGGAAGCGCGGTTACCGTCGATACCATAAAAAGTACCCTGTTTTTGGTAGTACTCAATCAGCGGGTTGGTCTGCTCAGCATAGACTTCCAAGCGCTTTTTCACAGTTTCACCCTGGTCATCGCTACGCTGCACCAGTTCTCCGCCGCATTTATCACAGACACCCTCTTTAGCCGGGGCATTGAATTTAAGGTGATAAACGGTTTTACAGTTTTTACAACTGATCCGACCGGTCATGCGTTCTAACAGGATCTCTTCAGGAACAGCGATGTTGATAGCTGCTTCCACTCTCTTGCCCAGCTGGGCTAGTACCTGATCTAAGGCTTCTGCTTGCTTGACGGTACGGGGAAATCCATCCAAGAGGAACCCCTGTTCACAGTCCGCTTTAACCAGGCGCTCTTGCACAACACCAATGGTAACTTCATCGGGAACCAGTTTCCCACTGTCCATATACTTTTTGGCTTCCATACCCATTTCTGTACCGTTGCTTACTGCGTCGCGAAACATGTCTCCAGTTGAAATGTGAGGAATCGGATAATTGGCTTTGATAAAATCAGCCTGCGTTCCTTTTCCAGCACCGGGAGGTCCCATCAGTATAATGTTCACTAGGTCTCATCTCCTATTTTACAAAACCCTCATAATTGCGTAGTAACAAATGTGATTCGATTTGTTTCATGGTATCTAGCGCAACCCCGACTACGATCAGCAGAGCCGTACCTCCGAACCACAGGCTGGTAATTCCAGTTAGTCCCATAACGAAGTTAGGCAGGATAGCTATTAAAGCCAGGAATGTTCCTCCTGCCAGTGTTAACCTGGACAGAACCTTGTCGATATACTCAGCGGTAGGCCGACCAGGACGAAGCCCGGGTACAAATCCTCCGTATTTCTTGATGTTCTCAGCTACATCCATAGGATTAAAAATAATCGCTACATAGAAATAAGTAAAGAACACAATCAAGAGCGCATAAACAAGGTTATAGCCCACGCTTCCAAAGTTGAAGTAGGTATTAAGAAACATATTAAACTTGGAAGTCTGTGGCATCCAGGAGCCAATAGTGGCCGGAAACATCATCAAGGCCATGGCGAAGATGATGGGAATAACTCCGGCGGCGTTTACTTTTAGGGGCAAGAAGGTGCTCTGTCCACCATAAAGCTTGCGGCCTACCACTCTTTTGGCGTACTGAATCGGTAAACGGCGCTGTCCTTCATTAACGGCGATGATAGCCGCAATAATAGCCAGAGCCAATACAATAAACAGTAAAATATTGAAATAGCCTATGATCCCTCCGGCTAATTCCTGTATCACTCCTGATACTTGACTGGGTAGACGGGATACGATACCGGCAAAGATTATTAGGGAAATCCCGTTGCCTATGCCATTTTCCGTAATCCGCTCACCTATCCACATCAAGAAAATCGTTCCTGCTGTCAGAGACATGACAATCACCATGTATGACACAAAACCCGGAGTTAGAATAGCACCTGACCGACCCAGCGCAAAGGCCATTCCCAGTCCCTGTACAAAGGCTAAGATAACCGTACCATAGCGGGTATACTGGGTGATAACCTTACGTCCTTCATCGCCTTCCTTGGACAGTTCATCCAGGCGGGGAATAACCACCTTGAGGAGCTGCATAATGATGGAGGCGTTGATATAGGGGGTAATGCTCATGGCAAAAATACTGAAGCGCTTAAATGCACCACCGGATATGATATCAAAGAATCCAAACAATTGCCCGGAGAGCAGCTGTTGAATAGCCTCTGCATTAATACCCGGTACCGCTATGTGGGCACCCACTCTAAAGACTAAAAGCATCATCAAAGTATACAGGAGCTTAGTCCTTAAATCACCGACCTTAAATGCCTGTTGCATGGATCCAAACATTAGATCACCTCAGCTTTGCCACCCCGGGCAGAAATTTTCTCTTCAGCCTGTTTGCTGAAGCGGTGGGCCTTCACAGTAAGCTGTTTCTGCAGTTCGCCATTGCCGAGTATTTTGACACCGTCTTTTACTCCTTTGACCATGCCGACATCCTGCATCAGCTCAATGGTGACCTCAGTACCATCATCAAAAATGTTTAATTCCTGAATGTTAACGATAACATACTCTTTCTTGAATATGTTGGTAAAACCGCGTTTGGGCAAACGCCTTTGTAATGGCATTTGGCCCCCTTCAAATCCAGGTCTTATTCCGCCACCGGAACGGGACTTTTGCCCTTTATGGCCCCGGGTGGACGTTTTGCCGTGACCAGAACCAGGTCCCCGGCCAACCCGCTTGGTCCTTTTGTTGGCTCCGGGCGGGGCTTGAATCTCGTGTAATTTCACGTCCAAACCTCCTATTAATTAATCTCTTCCACCGTTACGAGGTGGCAAACTTTATTGAGTTGACCCCGTAATTCGGGGGTATCTTCTTTAGTAACTGTATGCTGGAGCTTACGCAATCCCAGTGACCGTATCGTCAGTCGCTGTGTCTCGGGACAACCGATGATGCTCTTGCTCCAGGTAATCTTTAACTGCTTGGCCATGTGGTTCCCTCCTAGTTCAGGATCTCGTCAATGGTTTTGCCGCGCTGTCTGGCTACTTCCTCCACCCGCTTCAGGTTTTTGAGGCCTTCCATGGTGGCGTGAACCATGTTGTTAGAATTGGAAGATCCCAGGGACTTGGTCAAAATATCCTTGACCCCGGCAGCTTCCAGGACCGCACGTACTGGTCCTCCGGCAATAACCCCTGTTCCTGGTGAAGCCGGCTTAAGAAGCACCCGCCCAGCACCAAAACGGCCAACAATGGGATGGGGAATTGTCCGTTCCTCTATCAGAGGAATACTAACCATGTTTTTCTTGGCATTTTCAACCGCTTTACGAATAGCCTCGGGCACTTCAGTGGCCTTGCCTTTGCCGGTTCCAACTTTACCCTGACCGTCTCCGACTACTACCAGCGCACTAAAACTAAATCGGCGTCCACCTTTAACGACCTTGGCAACGCGGCGAATGTTAACAACTTTTTCTATTAGTTCCGGGCCAGCCTGTTCCTTGTCAAACATCGTTTCCCTCCTAGCTTTCCATTTTCCCTAGAACTGCAGTCCCTTTTCCCGAGCAGCATCAGCTAAAGCAGCTACCCGGCCGTGGTATTTATATCCACTGCGATCAAATACTACATTGGTAATTCCCTTCTCCTGGGCTCTAGCAGCAATGCGGCTACCGACCTCTTTAGCCGCCTCAACGTTAGTGCTGGAAGGAAGATCGCTCAGTTCTTTGTCCAGGGTGGAAGCTGCTACCAGGGTAACGCCTTTCTGGTCATCGATAATCTGTGCATAGATATGATTCAAACTCTTATAAATACACAGTCTGGGTGTTTCCTCGGTTCCAGAAAGTTTACGGCGAATTCTCTGGTGTTTGCCCAGCCTCAATTTGTTTCGGCTCTTTTTCTTAATCAATGCGGTCACTCCCTTCCTGTTTTATTTAGCGCCAGCCTTGCCAGCCTTGCGGCGAACGACTTCATTTTCATACTTAATTCCCTTGCCTTTGTACGGTTCAGGTCTGCGAATATCGCGGATGACGGCGGCGGTATTACCTACCAGCTGCTTGTCAATACCTCTTACCGTAATCTTAGTTACAGCAGGAACTTCAAACTCAATGCCCTCTGGGGGATCTACCTCTACCGGATGGGAAAAGCCAATGTTTATTACCAGTTTCTTACCCTGCAACTGGGCGCGGTATCCCACCCCAACCAGTTCCAACTTGCGTTCAAACCCGTCGCTTACACCTTGTACCATATTGGCCACCAATGCCCGGGTTAAACCGTGGTAAGACCGATTCTGTTTATTATCGTTGGGTCTTTCAACCACAATCTGATCATCCTGCCTGGCAACTGTAATCCCCTGGGGAATAGCCTGACTGAGGGTTCCCTTGGGTCCCTTGACCGTAACCATGTTATCATTGACGGTTATTTCAATGCCCTTGGGCAGGGTGATCGGTTTTTTTCCGATTCGTGACACGATACTTACCCTCCTTCAGTTACCAGATATAACAGACGACTTCGCCGCCCAGTCCTTCCTTGCGAGCCCTTTTATCGGTCATTAGCCCCTGGGAAGTAGATATTACAGCCGTTCCTAAACCGCTCAACACCTTAGGAATCTCATCTTTTTTAACGTATACACGCAAACCTGGTTTACTGATACGCTTCAAACCAGTGATGACTTTTTGTTTATTGGGACCATATTTCAGGTAAATACGAATGATCCCCTGTTTGCCATCTTCTATATATTCATAATCCCTGATGTACCCTTCTTCTTTCAAGATATTCGCGATGGACATCTTGATCTTCGAACCGGGCACTTCAACGGTTTCATGCATGACCATATTGCCATTTCTGATGCGAGTCAGGAAATCGGCGATGGGATCAGTCATGACCATATCTTATACCTCCTTTGCAAACAACCTTACCAGCTTGATTTGGTAACGCCTGGCAGTTCACCCTTATGAGCCAACTCACGGAAGCAAATGCGGCACATACCGAATTTGCGCATATAAGCCCGAGGGCGGCCGCAAATCTTACAGCGATTATATTCACGCACCTCGTACTTCTGAGGGCGTTTAGCTTTAGCAATCATCGCTTTCTTGGCCACTTTAAACCTTACCTCCTTATCATCTGAATGGCATACCCATAGCTCTTAGTAACTCACGACCTTCTTCGTCGGTGGGAGCAGTGGTTACTATGTTTACCTCCAGACCACGAATCTTGTCAATCTTGTCATATTCTATTTCTGGGAATATAGTTTGCTCTTTGATTCCCAAAGCGTAGTTTCCACGACCGTCGAAAGCATCCGGGGAAACCCCGCGGAAGTCACGTACGCGCGGCAAAGCAAGATTGATCAAACGATCCAGGAATTCATACATCCTTTGACCCCTTAAGGTCACCTTGCAGCCAATGGACATTCCCTCACGCAGCTTAAAACCAGCAATAGAGTTTCTGGCTTTGGTGACTACCGGCTTTTGTCCGGTGATCAATTGCAGATCATTAACAGCACCATCCAACGCCTTTGGGTTCTGAATGGCCTCTCCTACGCCGATATTGACGACTACACGCTCAATACGCGGCACCTGCATGACATTCTTATACTGAAACTTTTCCATCATCCTGGGTGTAATTTCGCTTTTGTATTGTTCATACAGCCTAGCCATTAATAACTAAGCCTCCCTTCCTGGCACTTTAATCCAATACCTCTCCGCAATGCTTGCAGAATCGTACTTTTTCCTGGTTGGACAGTACCTTGTGACCAACCCGGGTGGGCTTATTGCATTTTCCGCATAAAACCATTGCGTTGGATGCATTAAGCGGAGCTTCTATTCGTTGGATTCCTCCCTGAGGAAGGGCCCGATTAGGCTTGGTATGCTTCTTGACCCGGTTTATTCCTTCAACTACGATCCGGTTAGCTTCAGGAAGCACTTTTAAAACCTTGCCCTTTTTTCCGGAGTCCTTCCCCGTCGTGACTAATACAGTGTCACCTTTTTTGATTTGCATCTATTAACACCTCCATCGACTTAAAGGACTTCCGGAGCCAGAGAGACGATCTTCATAAAGTTCCTATCCCTGAGTTCACGAGCCACCGGCCCAAAAATACGAGTCCCTCTGGGATTGCCGTTATCATCTATGATCACAGCCGCGTTTTCCGAGAATGCAATATAGGATCCGTCCGGCCTTCTGATCTCCTTCTTGGTTCTTACTACAACCGCCTTAATAATATCGCCTTTTTTCACTACGCCACCAGGGGCTGCTTCTTTAACCGTCCCAACAATAATGTCGCCTACCGATGCATATCGGCGGGTCGAGCCGCCTAAAACCTTAATACAAAGGATTTTCTTGGCCCCGGTGTTGTCGCCTACCTGGAGCATGGTTTCCTGTTGAATCACCGTGTAAACCTCCCTTCCAAAGTCCAGGCTTTACTCCAATGTCTTGGCTTTGCGAACTATTTCAATTAGTCTCCATCTTTTATCTTTACTTAGTGGGCGAGTTTCCATGATGCGAACCACATCACCGGTTTTGGCATCATTTTCTTCATCATGAACCTTGTACTTTTTGCTGGTATTAATGGTTTTCTTGTATAATGGATGCTGTTTTACAGTTTCTACGCTTACAGTGATGGTTTTTTCCATTTTGTCACTGGTCACGGTACCTATCCTGACTTTTCTGTTTCCACGATTCTCAGCCACCCCTTAGACCTCCTTTACTAGTTGTTTTCCTGGGCAATTTCACGCTGCCGGAGAACGGTTTTACAACGGGCAATGTTTTTTCGAACGTCCCTGATTCTCATGGGATTGTCAAGCTGCCCAGTGGCCGATTGAAATCTAAGGTTGAACAATTCTTCTTTGTAATCGCGGACCTTTTTGTTCAGTTCCTCGTCGGTTAGCTCCCGTAGCTTAATTGCCTTCACTAACCTCACCACCCATCTCTTCACGTTTTACAAACTTGGTTTTAATCGGTAACTTATGGGCTGCCAGCCGCATAGCTTCTTTAGCAACATCTTCACTAACACCGGAGAGTTCAAACATGACCCGGCCTGGCTTAACTACTGCTACCCAGTGCTCCGGAGAGCCCTTGCCTTTGCCCATACGAGTCTCGGCAGGCTTTACCGTTAACGGCCGATCCGGGAAAATTTTGATCCACAGTTTGCCGCCTCTTTTAATGTAACGGTTGATAGCAATACGAGCAGCTTCGATCTGACGATTGGTGATCCAAGCAGCTTCAAGAGCCTGCAGGCCATAATCACCATAAGTTACACTGTTGCCTTTATTGGCTTGGCCAGATAAACTGGGCCGATGTTGTTTTCTATATTTAACACGTTTCGGGGTAAGCATTATCTGTCGGCCTCCTCCACAGCTTTTTGGGGTGGTCTCTTCTTGGCTTCCGGCATGATTTCACCCCGGTTGACCCATACCTTGATGCCGATCTTGCCGTAGGTGGTGTTCGCTTCGGCAAACCCGTAGTCAATGTCAGCTCTTAGAGTATGCAGAGGTACTTTACCGTCCGCACTCCACTCGGACCGGGCGATTTCGGCCCCGCCCAAACGCCCCGATACCATAATTCTGATACCAATGCCCCCGGCACGCATGGTGCGGCCTAAAGCTTGTTTGATAGCTCGGCGGAAAGAGATTCTTTTTTCCAGCTGTTGAGCAATATTCTCAGCTACGATCTGGGCATCCAGTTCAGGTTTCTTTATCTCCTGAATATTGATACTGACATTTTTGCCAGTCATTTTTATTAATTCACCTTTTAGTATTTCGACTTCCGTACCGCCACGTCCGATCACAATACCTGGTTTGGCAGTGTGAATCGTAACCCTCATGCGATTACCGGTGCGCTGAATCTCGACTTTGGAGATTCCGGCCTGGTAGAATTTATCTTTGATAAACTTACGGATCTTGAAATCCTCGTGGACCAGATCCACGTAATCCCGGTCGGCATACCAGTTCGAATCCCAGTCTCGGATTATGCCAATGCGAAAACCTTTTGGATGTACCTTTTGACCCACTATTTTACCTCCCTTTCCCGCACTACAACCGTGATGTGGCTAGTCCTGTGCCGACGGACATCAGCTCTTCCATAAGCACGAGGCCGCATACGTTTCATAATTGGTCCTTCATCAATATAAATCTCAGCCACGTAGAGAGCATCAGTGTCCATATCATAATTATGCTCTGCGTTGGCTATGGCCGATTTCAATACCTTACTGATCATGGGAGCGGACTTCTTGTTGGTATAACGTAAAATACCTACTGCCTCATCCGCATTCTTTCCCCGGACCAGGTCGGCCACCTGTCGGGCCTTAAGAGGGGAAACCCTCATATGTCGAGCAATGGCTCTGGCTTCCATACCCTGATCCTCCTTCCTATCTGGACCGGCTGGTCTTTTCGTTTTTCCCAGCGTGTCCGCGATACATTCTGGTAGGAGCAAATTCACCTAACTTCATTCCTACCATGTCTTCAGTAACATAGACGGGCACATGGCGGCGTCCATCATGAACGGCTAAAGTATGGCCGACCATCTGCGGCATAACGGTGGAACGGCGGGACCAGGTTTTGATTACCCTTTTCTGCCCCGTTTCATTCATATCTTCAACTCTGCCTAAGAGTTTGGGCTCACAATATGGTCCTTTTTTGAGTGACCTAGTCAATTCCAAGACCTCCCTTTTACTTCCGCTTGCGGACGATCATATTATCAGAAGGCTTCTTCCGGCGAGTTTTGCCACCGATGGCAATCTTACCCCAGGGAGAAACCGGGTACTTGCGTCCAACTGGGGCACGGCCTTCTCCGCCACCATGAGGATGGTCTACCGGATTCATAACTGATCCGCGTACCGTAGGACGAATCCCCATCCAGCGAGAACGACCGGCTTTACCTATGGTAATGTTCTCATTTTCCAAATTACCTACCTGGCCAATGGTGGCCCGGCAACTTAGATGAACCAAACGAACTTCACCAGAAGGAAGACGTACATGGGCGTAATTGCCCTCTTTGGCCATTAGCTGAGCAACTGTGCCAGCTGATCTAACCATCTGTCCGCCTTTACCAGGACGCAACTCAATATTATGAATCAAAGTACCCACCGGTATAGCTCTTAACGGAAGTGTATTTCCGGTCTTGATGTCTGCTTTGACTCCGGAAACCACCTCATCCCCTACTTTAAGATGATGGGGAGCGATGATGTAGGCTTTATGCCCATCCGCATAATGCAGCAGAGCTATATTGGCAGAACGGTTGGGATCATATTCAATGGACGCCACCTTGGCTGGCACATCATCTTTTCTGCGCCTAAAGTCCACCACGCGGTATAAGCGTTTATGGCCGCCACCACGATGCCGAACCGTGAGCCGCCCTTTCTTATTGCGTCCGCCAGTACTTTTCAATGCTATCGTTAAGCTTTTCTCTGGTTCGGTTTTGGTAATTTCATCAAAAGGCAAAACCGTCATGTGGCGCCTGCTGGGCGTTGTGGGTTTATATGATTTAATAGCCATTAGCTGATTCCCTCCTTATAACGGCTCAAGCCTTACATTCCGTCGAAAATCCGAATCTTATCACCGGACTTCAGAGTTACTATAGCCTTTTTCCGTGCGGGGGTTTTTCCCAAAAAACGCCCCATCCGTTTTGGCTTGCCTTTCATATTCAAGGTGTGTACTGATTCGACTGTGACCTTAAATATGTGTTCAATAGCATTTTTGACTTCGGTCTTATTGGCGCTTTTATCAACTATAAAAGTATATTTATTATCCGCCAGCAGATCCATGGACTTTTCTGTTACCACCGGGCGAATGATAATATCGCGATAGTCTCTCATTATGCGAATACCTCCTCTACCCTGGCTACAGCGTCTTTTGTGATCAACAAGGTATCGTAATGCAACAGGTCGTAAACATTCATAAAGTCTGCCCGCACTGGCTTAACACCGGGAATATTACGAGCGGATTTGGTTATGTTGTCGTCCACCTCAGCTATCACGACTAGTGTCTTCTTCCCGGCATTGAGAGATAGCAGTGTCTCTACCATTAGCCGGGTCTTGGGTTCATCAAAATTTAATTCGTCAACAACGATAATATTCTGTTCCTTAACTTTGGTAGAAAGAGCAGACCGCATGGCCAGCCTTCTTACTTTGCGCGGTAGTCGATAAGAATAATCGCGGGGATGTGGTCCAAACGCGACTCCCCCACCGGTCCAAACCGGATTACGGTTGCTGCCCACGCGGGCACGGCCGGTGCCTTTTTGACGCCAGGGTTTGCGTCCCCCTCCTCTTACCGCAGCACGGGTTTTTACAGAAGCGGTTCCCACCCTTTTATTGGCCATTTGCATTTTAACGAAATCATACAAAACCGCTTGGTTGGGTTCGATACCGAAAACATTGTCGTTGAGTTCCATCTCCCCGACCTGGGCCCCGCTCATATTAAATAATGGAACTTTGGGCATCTGGCTAAACCTCCTTCGACGTAACAACTAAGCTTTCACTGAATTCTTTATTAGTACAAGACCTTTTTTGGGCCCTGGGATAGCACCTTTTATCAGGATCAGATTGCGTTCCGGATAGACTTTTACGACCTGCAAGCCCTGCACCGTGACCCGTTCTCCACCCATTCTGCCGGGAAGTTTCCGGCCCTTGAAGACCTTAGCCGGTCCTTTGGCTGCCAAAGAACCAGGCCCGCGGTGGTATTTGGAACCGTGGCCCATAGAACCCCGGGCAAAATTATGCCGCTTCACTCCTCCAGCAGTCCCCTTGCCCTTGGAGGTTCCAACCACATCGATCATGTCTCCAGGTGCAAAAACGTCCACATTTATGTCCTGTCCAATTTCATACTCATCAACATTCTCCATCCGAAGTTCACGGATGAAACGCAAAGGCTTGACATTGGCCTTCTTAAAATGACCCTTTAATGGTTGGTTAGCGCGATTCTCTTTCAGGTTGTAAAAGCCTACCTGAATGGCATTATACCCATCCGATGCGGTGTTCTTTTTCTGCAATACGGTGCAGGGTCCGGCTTCAACAACTGTCACTGGTATTGCTTTGCCTAGTTCGTCGAAAATCTGGGTCATGCCTACTTTAGTACCTAAAATAGCTTTTTGTAGCTGTGCCACCTTGGTTACCTCCTGTTGAGTTTTCTCTCAGCGATTGGTTGGAAGTGGGGTATCCAACATCACTTCTTCATACTTACCGGATTTACTGCCTTGAGGCTTCTTTTCGCCCACTGACCTCTTTAGCACCGGTTCTCAACCTTACAGCTTAATTTCAATGTCGACACCGGAGGGAAGATCAAGGTGCATCAAGGCATCAATGGTCTTCGGGTTCGGATCGAGAATATCGATTAGCCGTTTGTGAGTCCGGACTTCGAACTGCTCCCGCGAATCCTTGTTCACATGGGGAGAGCGTAAAATAGTATAGATGCTCTTCTGGGTCGGCAGGGGGATAGGGCCGGATACACCTGATCCATTTTTCCGTGCCGTTTCAACGATTTTCTGTGATGACTGATCCAGAAGCTTATGGTCGAAAGCCTTCAACCGGATACGCACTTTTTGTTGGCCGCTCACTCTTGCTGAAACCTCCTTAAACGATGAGATTCGATATACACGCTTCCGGGTGTTTGCGATGAGGATCTATTGATCTTCATCGCTAGCCCGGTTAAGCTTCACTATTATTAGATACCTGTTACAACTCCAGCACCAACTGTACGGCCGCCTTCGCGAATAG
>CAZTZX010000023.1:0-17547 GCA_964618175.1 uncultured Syntrophomonas sp.
GGGTTTTTGATGCGGCAGTAGCCAAAGCTTATCAAGGTAAGCGCCAACTGGTGTGGAAAGAAGTGCTGGCCGGCGAAAAGGCCTTTAATCAGCAGGGAGAATGGCTTCCTCAAGAAACTTTCGACACCATACGCGAGTACATTATCGCTATCAAGGGACCCTTAACTACTCCTATCGGGGGTGGTATCAGGTCTTTAAACGTGGCCCTGCGCCAGGGATTGGATCTATACACCTGTCTGCGTCCGGTGCAGTATTTTCAAGGAGTTCCTTCTCCGGTCAAGCATCCCGAATCAACTGATATGGTGATATTTCGGGAGAATACCGAGGATATTTATGCAGGTATCGAGTATGCTAAGGACTCGGATGAAGCCAAAAAGTTGATCCGTTTTCTGCAAGAAGAACTTGGTGTTAGTAAAATCCGTTTTCCGGAGACTTCAGGGATAGGTATTAAGAATGTCTCTGAGGAGGGGACCCAACGGCTGGTAAGGGCAGCCATTCGTTATGCTATTGAGAACGGACGTAAAAGCGTTACCCTGGTGCATAAAGGTAATATCATGAAATATACTGAAGGTGCCTTTAAACAGTGGGGCTATGAACTGGCAGAAAGCGAGTTTGCCGATCAAGTATTTACCTGGAATCAGTATGATCGTATCAAGGATGAGCAGGGCGGCGCTGCTGCCGACAAAGCGCAGAAGGAAGCAGAGGCAGCCGGGAAGATCATTATTAAGGATGCCATAGCTGATATTTTCCTGCAGCAGATTCTTACTCGTCCGGCTGAATTTGACGTGGTAGCTACCTTGAATTTAAATGGAGATTACATTTCTGATGCCTTGGCCGCGCAAGTAGGAGGAATCGGTATTGCTCCCGGGGCCAATATCAATTATGTAACCGGCCATGCTATTTTTGAAGCGACCCATGGTACCGCGCCCAAGTACGCCGGATTGGATAAAGTGAACCCCTCATCGCTAGTTTTATCGGGCGAACTGATGCTGAGGCACTTAAACTGGCATGAAGCCGCTGATCTGATCATAGCCTCCATGGAGAAGACTATTCTCAGTAAAGTGGTAACTTATGATTTCGCTCGCCTGATGGAGGGAGCTAACGAGGTGAAGTGTTCACAATTTGCGGATGCCTTGATTGCCAACATGTGACCGAACTTCATCGGTTTAGGCCTTGCAGTAAAGGGGTGGGGAGAAGATGAAGATTATTGACTTGTACCGGGAGGGTGCTCCGGTTTTGTCACTGGAAATATTTCCGCCGCGTATGGACTATCCTTTGGAAACAGTGTTTACCACTGTAGAAAAGCTTACCCGCCTGCAGCCTGGTTTTATAGGTGTAACCTATGGGGCTGGAGGTAGCAGTCGGGATAGAACCGTGGAAATAGCGGCGCGCATAAAAAAAGACTATCAAGTCGAATCGCTGGCCCATTTAACCTGTGTCCGGCATACCCGTCAGGAAATAGCCGAGGTCTTAGATGATTTGCAGCGGGAAGGGATACGCAATATCATGGCTCTGCGGGGGGACCCTCCCGAAGATGAGGAAGGTTTTCAGCTGGAGCAACAAGAGTATCGCTATGCCTTTCAACTCATTAATGATGTCCGCCAACGAGGCGACTTTGGCATACTAGCCGCTGCCCATCCCGAAGGGCATCCGGAGTGTCGTCGGCTACACGAGGATATGGATAATCTCAAACACAAAGTAGACTATGGTGTTGATTTACTGGTCACCCAGCTGTTTTTTGACAATCGCATATTTTGCGATTTTGTAGATCGTGCTATCACCAAAGGCATTAATTGTCCCATAGTTCCGGGGATCATGCCGGTGCTGAATGTTAAACAGATCAAGAGAATGGTCTATTTGTGCGGGGCATCCATACCTCCTAAAATGCTAAGTCTGTTGGATCGTTATGAGGATAATCCGGCTGATATGGAAAAGGCCGGCATCGAGTATGCCAGTGAGCAAGTGCGGGACTTGCTTGAAGATCACGTACAAGGTGTTCATTTATACACCATGAATAAACCGGAGCAGATCACCCAAATAGTTGATAATGTCGGCTTGAGATGATAGTGAAACGCTAAGCGGAAAAACAAAAGCCTCTGTGATACAAAAACTATCACAGAGGCTTTCTAGCGTAGGCAACATCACAGGCACAATCGCACTAAGAAGTTAACTGCCATGCAGAGGATAATACCAACTAGAGTAGGCAGAATAAACGCTATGCCAGTCCATTTCCAGCTGTTGGTTTCCTTTTTGATAGTATACAAGGTGGTGCCGCAGGGCCAATGACAGAGAGCAAAAATCATAACGCACACGGCCGTCAACCAGGTCCAGCCAAATTGATCAACCAGCAGATGATGCAGAGCTTGCACACTGTTCATTTCCATTAATGACCCCTGAGCCAGATAGCTCATGATCAAAGTGGGCAAGACAATCTCATTGGCAGGTAATCCCAGTATAAAAGCCAGTAGAATATATCCATCCAAGCCCATTAACTGGGCAAATCCATCCAGCCACCCAGCCAGGGCTGCTAAAATCGTAGTGTCACCCAGGCTGGTATTGGCGAAAATCCACACCAGACCACCCGCCGGTGCTGCTATCACCACGGCACGTCCCAACACAAACAGGGTGCGATCCAAAATGGAGCGGACTATAACTTCACCAAACTTTGGTTTTCGGTAAGGAGGAAGCTCCAAGGCAAAACTGGAGGGATGCCCTTTTAAAATGGTTTGGGAGAGCAGCCAGGACATCACTAGAGTTATCAGCACTCCCAAAACCATGACCACCGCAACCGAAAGGGCAGCGACCAAACCATGCCATGCTATGGCAACGCCTCCGCCTATAAAAATAGATGACAGTACGATTAGGGTGGGGAAACGACCGTTGCAGGGTACAAAATTATTGGTAAGGGTAGCAATCAATCGTTCCCGGGGGGAGTCGATGATGCGGCAAGAAATGGTACCAGCGGCGTTGCATCCCAGCCCCATACACATGGTCAAGGCCTGTTTGCCGTGGGCCCCGGCTCTCTTGAAACATGCATCCAGATTAAAGGCCACCCGGGGAAGATAGCCGGCATCTTCTAAAAGAGTGAAAAGAGGAAAGAAAATAGCCATGGGCGGCAGCATTACCGATACTACCCAGGCTATCGAGCGGTACACACCTAAAACCAGAAAACCAGACAACCAGGAGGGAGCATTTAGAGCCCTAAATAGTTCCAGCAAACGACCCTGAAGCCAAAATAGTCCCGTGGACAGCACTTCGGAAGGGGCATTAGCACCACTGATCGTGAGCCAAAGAACCCCGGTCAGCATCAACAGCATGACCGGAAACCCCCACAGCCGAGATGTGAGTACGTCATCGATTCTTCTATCCCAATTTATGCCGGTATTAGCATTGTATTGGGTACTGGCCCGGGTAATCATTTCCGCTTCCAAGTATATGCTTTTGACAATACTGTCCGCTGTTGTATGAGAGGAACGCTCCAATTTTGGAATAGTAAGAGGAAAATTCTCGTCGGTGCTAGTATTATTGCTCACGATTAAACGGCCTCCTTGGTGGAGTCTTGGAGAAACAAATTTTTTAACAGGTCTAGATTTCCCTCCAGGATGCGCAGACTAAGCCAGCGGGCGCGGGCATCTTCTCTCAGTATCGCTCGCAGTTGAGGTTCAAGCAAAGCTACCGCCTCTTCAATATCTGATTCGTAACGAACTAAACGAGGCTGTGGTACAATATGGCCGTCTACCACTCCGGCTATAGTATCTTTGAGCTTTTGGAGTCCTACCCCCTGACGGGCTTCTAAGGGAATGACCGGTACGCCCAGCTGCCGCTGTAGTTCCTGGATATCTATCACCATGTTTTTACGGCGGGCTTCATCCATCAAATTGACACCCAATACCACTTGATTAGTGATTTCCATGATCTGTAAAGCCAGATTAAGATTGCGTTCCAGACAGGTAGCATCAGCGATGATCAAAGTAACATCAGGTTTTTGAAGATATATAAAGTCCCGGGCCACCTCTTCATCAAGAGAGTTGGCGATTAAGGAATAGGTTCCTGGTAGGTCAACCACCGTATAGCCTACTCCTTGGTGAACGTATTGCCCCTGGGTATGCAGAACTGTTTTTCCCGGCCAATTGCCGGTATGCTGGTGCAAACCAGTAAGGGCATTAAAAAGCGTACTCTTGCCAGTATTGGGGTTTCCCGCCAGAGCAACCACTGGATCTGCCCCATGTTCTCGGGAGGTGGGAATGATTGGGCCAGAGCAGTCCATTTTCAGACCCCCTTTCACGCCTGCGGTTCTTTAGCAGGTTGTTACGCTTATTTGACTGGCTTCGTCTTGCCGAAGGGCTATGATGGTTCCTCGGACTTGATAAGCCACCGGATCTCCTAAGGGACTGCGGCGCATCACTTCCACCAGAGTGCCGGGAACCATACCTAAATCAAGGATGCGCCGGCGGGAAAGACCGCTCCCTTGCACTTCTTGAATCACACCCATTTGACCGGGCAGAAGGCGATGCAGTTCTATTTTCAACTGTTAATGACCTCCTTTTTTATCAGCGATTAACTTGATTAGGCACTGCTAACATCTGTATATTGTGATTCTATGAAATACAACTGTGCTTGGTTCCATCAGGCCAAGAAAAAAGAGAGGCTTTAGCCTCCCATCGGATGGGCTAAAGCCTCCACTACAACTGTGTAATACACAAAAGAGATCGCCGCGTCGCTACCGCTCCTCGCGATGACAGAAGCCATTTTTGGTGTCATCGCACCCTACAAAAATCATAATGATCTGCGTTGATCTGCGTCTAAAAATAGTCCGGAGACTAAAGTCTCCTCTACAAAATAATAATTATGTTTTGGGACAGCCTCTTCTTGGTTGGCAAACTATTAAATGGTTGTGCGTGTTAGTACCAGCAGATACCCACCGTTCCTGGGCCAGCATGGGAGCCAATTACTGCTCCACATTGGGCCAGTAAAAGGGGACCATGGTAGTATTCCTGAACTTTCTTGACCAACTGCTGACCTTCAGTCAGTGCATCAATATGCAAAACCACTACTTGTTGAGCCTGGGAAGCTTCCTTAGTAAAAACTTCTAACATACGTTGCACTGATTTGGATCTAGTACGAACCTTTTCTAGTACTTCAATACGTCCGTCCTCTAAATGGAGGACTGGTTTCAACTGCAAAAGGTTGCCTAAACGCTTACTCAGCTGACTGATCCGGCCTCCTCGAGCTAGATATTCAAGGGTGTCAACGGCAAATATAATGCGCATGCGTCGGCGCATTTCTGCCAATTCATAAAGAGTTTGGGCCATGTCTTTTCCTTGAGCAAAGCACTGCTGGGCATGCATGACTTGCATTCCCAGCCCCAAAGAGGCGGAACGAGAGTCGACCACATGAATTTCGGTATCGACTTGTTCAGCAGCCATATCACGAGCTATTTCCGCGGATTGATGGGTTCCGGACAATTCTGAGGATAAACATAATACCAACGCCTCATCACCTGGTTTTAGAGTCTGGAAAATTTTCAGGAACTCACCTGCTGAAGGTTGGGAGGTCTGCGGGAAAATATCCTCAGTTCTTAAACGGTAATACAGTTCAGAAGGTTGAATATCCACCCCATCTTTATAAAGGGAATCTTGTAGGTGAATGTTTAAGGGGACTATATGAATTTTGTTGGTTTCTATAAAATCCCGGGGAAGGTCAGAAGTGCTGTCGGTTATTAGAATTTGTGCCACGAGGAATTCCTCCTCCATTATTATATAGAATATTCTGATAATAAACCGCGTTTGCATTACTGTCAAGATGAGGAGTGGGTAGGGGGCTTAAATAACCTGCGTATTAATAAGGTGGAACTCCTGCTGCATCTTATCCATCAATAGTCTTACCTGAATGATACTGCGATTACGGGCAGCCTGCTCAACTTGCGAAGCCGTGTGCGCAATTGACATATAGCCATACATACCGGCAGTCCCTTTTACATCATGACTAAGGCTGGCAATTTGGTCAGTATCCTGCTGCTGCAAGGCCTGCTCCAACTGCAGTATCAAGTCATCCAGCTGTTCCAGAAATTCGGGCATGAGTTGCTCCATGAGGTGTTGATGCAACGCAGATTGAGGTTTGACGGGTTGGTGAGTACTTTTGCTGAGATGCCTGCATATTTCCTGAATCAATTCATCGGTTTTAAAGGGTTTAGCAATATAGGAGGTGCATCCCGCTGCCAAACACTTTTCCCTATCACCGGTAAGCGCATGGGCGGTCATGGCGATGATCGGTATAGATTCCTGGTAACCGAGGTCCCGGATGAAACGGGTGGCCTCATAGCCATCCATGACGGGCATCTGCATGTCCATCAGTATCAAGTCAAAATCATGATCCTGCATGATTTTAAGACATTCCAAACCGTTGACGGCCTCCGCAACCTGAAATCCGTAGTTGAGCAACATTTGGGATACGATCTTGCGATTTAAATCGTTGTCCTCCACTACCAGTATTTCTATGGGGTTGAACTGCAAAGCCCAATCATCATGAATGGGCCTGGCCTCTGCCACTTGATCAGGTTCTAGTGCTGGCTCAAGCAAATCGGGCAATAAGGGGATACTCAGGTAAAAGGTCGTGCCGAGATCGAGAGAACTCTCCACCCATATTTCACCATCCATTATTTCTACTAAACGCTTACTAATAAAAAGCCCTAAACCAGTGCCGCCAAATCCTCGCGAAGTGGAATTATCTACCTGGGTAAAAGAATCAAAGATAACCTGCAGTTGTTGGAGCGGAATACCTATACCTGTATCAGATATGGCCATCCGTAACAACTTCCGGCCATCTTGCTGTTCAAATCGAACCAGGATGGTAATTACTCCCTGTTGAGTAAATTTGACTGCATTGGAAAGAAGGTTAATCAATACCTGGCGAAGTTTGCCGGCATCAAGTACCACCTGGTCCTGAACAGCTGGATCCAGATCTAATTCTAGAGTCAGCCCTTTCTGCTTGAGCATAGGGTCAATGATGCTCAATATTTGGGTAATCATACTAAAAAGATTGGTGGGTTGAGGGTCGAATTCCACTAAACCGATTTCAATTTTAGATACATCCAGGATATCATTAATAATCGACAAGAGTTGCTCTCCACATTCACGAATGGTCTGCACATTTTCCGCCTGACTGCGCTCCAGCTGGCTTTGTTCCAACAGATCTACCGACCCTAGAACCCCGATTAAGGGAGTGCGGATCTCATGGCTCATATTGGCCAAAAATTGACTTTTGGTAAGATTGGCCGATTCAGCCTTCTCCCGGGCTTCAACCAGTTCGGTGATATCGGTCGACATAAGCACATAAGCCTTAACAGCGCCTGCTTGTAGCAAAGGATTGATCCGGAGCCGGAAGACCCTGAGCTTTCCCTGGATCATGAGGCTAATTTCACCTTGCCAGGTCTGGGTAGCCCTGATTGACTGGGTAATGACGTCTACTAGGTGCTGATTCATTTTATAGGCTTTAGGCAATAGTTCCCGGATGTTCATGATACTATAATCCTGGCAGTCAAAAATGAATCGGGCCTGATGATTCATATAATCGACAGTACCGTTAAGATTGACAACTACCACGCTCTCATTAGTGTTGTCCAGTATCAGTGACTGATAATCACAGGTGCCGATAATATTTGACATTCTAAAATACCCCCCCTTAAACATCACAATCAAATAAATGACGATATTGAAGGTATTTTTACCATACCGCATATCAAGTCAAAAACTTGTCTTCTTATGACGAGGTTTATGCCATTTTTTTACTCTAGATATGTTGAAGTTTCGGGAAGAAGATGGGAATAGAGCGAATAGGCAAGTTCACTGGGTCATACTGTAGGGAAATAACACTAATTACCGTATAAAAATAACAAGAGCCATAATCATTTAGAGGAAAAATCGGGCACTAACAGGAATATTATCACAGGAAAACGGCGACAAAAAACATTGCAATTTGGAGGTTGAATTTGTGCGACAAAAAATAATAGCTATCTTAATGACGGCCATCTTATTTTCTGCTCTGGGGACTGTTTCTGCAGTAGCTCAGCCTACTACAGTAAATATCTATATTGATGGTAAGCAATTAGTCTCGGAGGTGAATCCAGTTATTCGTCAGGATCGTACTATGGTTCCTCTGCGGGCTATCAGTGAGGGATTAGGGTTGGCGGTCAATTGGGATGCAGCTAATTATTTTGTTATGATTTCTCCCAATGAGGCCCATCTAATGGCTCCGGCTGGGGTAGTAGGCTCACCGCAGAGTACCATCCGTATTTTTTTTAATGGTGATGAACTGAAGAGTGATGCTGACCCGTTCATACTTAATGACCGCACTATGGTCCCGCTACGGCTGATCAGCGAGGAAATGGGCATGGAAGTAGAGTGGCAGGCGGAAAGTTATGAGGTTTTCATAAGCCGGCCCGAATGGTACACTACTCCTGATGAACAAAATCTGCCCTCCATTGAACAACCCTCAGATCCTGTGGAAGAGCTTCCGACTGAGGAAGAACCAGTAACCGATGATAAAGAAGAACCAATGCCTGCAGATACTGCGGGTGCCCTGGATATGGAAGCCAAGATAATGGGGCAGGCTCAGGTTGATGCCCAACAGCTGCGTACTCTTCTCTACCGAAACAACCCCAATGCCCCGGATCTGGTTGACTTGTATCTGCAAATAGGGGCCAAGTATGGTGTGCGGGGGGACCTGGCTTTTTGCCAGGCGGCCAAAGAAACCGGGTGGTGGACGTTTACCGGTATTGTCCAACCCTGGCAGAATAACTACTGTGGGTTAGGGGCTACCGGAGTAGCTGCCACTGGGGAAGAGGATCTACTGGGATCTGATCCTTCCTGTATTTGCTATGAAGAGGGGGTACACGGCGCCATATTCACCACTCCTGAGGATGGGGTAGAAGCTCAGATCCAGCATCTCTATGCTTATGCGACCCGCCAACCTTTGCCAGCGGGCACTACTTTGGTGGATCCTCGTTTCCAAAAAGTTACCCGTGGCATTGCTCCCCGCTGGATCGATCTGGGGGGCAAGTGGGCTTATCCTGGCTATGATCGCAACAAATATCCGGGCGAGAATGGATTTGCGGAAGCTTTTGCCCAGGAAGACACCTACGGTCATAGCATAATCAAACACTACTATGCCCAGATGTTTTAAACTATACTAGCAACTGCTCACAGCAGAGATAATTAAAGGCGGATGCATACTTAAATGACATCCGCCTTTTAATGTTTTTATTAGGCAGCTACACCGGAAGATTTGGCAGCCTGGGCAGCCTTGATCCAGGGCCCGAAAGCACTGCCAACCGGCAGGACCGTAATACCGTAGTGGGAGTTTAAAACTGTCGCGGCTGATCCATAGAAAGATACTATGGCGATTCCCAATTCAGAATAAGCGGCTAACATATGGAAACCCTCACCGCCCCAGCCCAGAGTATTCATAAAAAGGCCCAAGAAAAGTAGGTCTATTAAAAAGAATATCACAAATAAAACCTTATTAGCTCCCATAGCCCCAATAGTCATATAGACGGTAAAGATAAAGTAGCCCAGAAAAGCGAAGCCCATCTGACGAGGGTCGAAAGCCACGGCGCCATTTCCCCACAGGCCATTGGAGATCATCCAGCTAAATGCCATAGCAAACCAGAAGAATCCATATCCGCAAAATGCAGTGGCACCAAAGGTGTTATTGTGTTTGTAATCCATCATACCGGCGACAAATTGGGCGGAAGCACCCAAAAAGAGCGCCCAGGGTATAATGTAGGCGGTTCCATCGGTAAAGCCCAGTTTGCTGGAAGAGGCTACCAGAGTAACCATAGCCAGACCGAAAAGGCCCAGAGGTGAAGGATTAGCTACCAGTTCCTGAACGTGACCTGTTATTTTCATTTCATTCAAATTCCCCATAATTCCCTCCCTAAAATCAATAGATGCCAGCAAAGTACTATTCCCCTGTTCTCCTCCTTCCCATTAGTAAAAATGGTAATATAGTTTTCAATTTGAATTATATTCCACGGAATAAAATAAACTCCTTTAAGAATTTGTTATATTTCAGAGGGAATAATAAATTGCGTGTCTCATAATAAATAATTATTGAACAAATAGTTGAATAAGGTAAAATTAAACTAGAAATTAATACAAGTGTGTATAATAAAATAGTAGAATTTATGGGGGAAGAATTCATGGATGGAAAATGGCAAGAGGAATATCGGCGTAAATTGGTTAGCTTTGAAGAGGCAGCCCGATCTGTCCAATCAGGAGATTTCGTTTCCATTGCCATTGGAGCAGGCGCATGTTCGCCGGAATTATACGAAGCCATTCTTGACCGGCATGAGGAACTGCACAATGTAATTATGATGGACTCCATTCAGCTTCGGCCTACCCGTTTATATGACCCTGAGTATATGAAAAATCTCGATGGACATATCAACTACATGCCGACTTTCGGCATCGCCTCCATACGCCAGGCGTATGCGCATAACTGCGATTTTCTGGTAAATACGGTTATGGAAGGCGGCGCCATATCAGCCCATCGCTCTGATGTGTTTATAACCATGGTTACTCCACCGGATAAGAATGGTTATGTTAACCTCAGCCTAACTAACGACTATACCTGGCAAACTGTTAAAGAAGGGCGCAAGCTGGGTAAACTGCGGGTGGTGATTGGAGAGGTCAATGATCAGACTCCGGTTGTGTTCGGCAATAACTGGTTGCACATCAGCGAATTTGACTATCTTATAGAACATTCCAGTCCGGTTCCCGAATTCAAACGGGGTACCCCTACCGAAACCGATAAAACTATCGCTAACTATGTCCTGGAATTTATCAAGGATGGGGACAACATTCAAATGGGAATCGGCGGTATTCCAGAAGCGGTAGTTAGCGGACTTGATAATCGCTATGATCTGGGAGTGATTACAGAAATGTATCCCATAGGCTTGCCGGAGCTGATAGAGAAGGGCATCGTTACCAATAGACATAAACCACACCACCCCGGAATTACTATGGGAACCTTCTGTCTGGGTAATAAGGAAATGTATGATTTCGTCGACCGTAATCCAGCCTGTGAACTTCATCCGGCTTTCTATACCAATAATGCCGTTTTTATCGCGCAACATCCCAATATAGTAGCAATGAACATGGCTTTGATGGTAGATATGAGCGGCCAAATCGCTTCCGAAGGACTGGGCCACCGCATGATTAGTGGTTCAGGTGGACAATTGGATTTTATGATGGGGGCACACTGGTCTGATGGGGGCCGGGGCATTACCCTGGTCAATGCAGCCCGTGCCTTAAAAGATGGGCAGTTGTCTTCAGCTATAGTTCCTGAACTGCCGCTCGGTACGCCCGTTACGGTTCCCAGAAGTTATGCCCAGTATGTTATCAGTGAGTATGGTGTAGCTAACTTACGCTATAAGAGTCGACGGGAGAGAGCTCATGAATTGATCGCTATTGCCCATCCTGACCTACGGGGTGAACTGCGTGCCAGCTTAAGAAAGAATTTTTACCCAGGATGGATGCAGGAGCAGGACATTGGTCAATGCTAGTTAAACCATGGATCCTTAATTCACACTAATCCCGGGAAATCCAGCCACGCCTACAATGGCGGAATCGTTTGAAAATAAAGACTTTTGCCATTCGGGGCCGGAAACCTTTCAATTTTATCAACCAATTATTATAATAAGGAAAATGCGAAGTATAATAGACCGGTATTTCATATGTTAGTGTCCCCCTGACTTATGAAGAGAATTTTAGCCTGCTGTTTATCTATATATAAGCAGATAAGGATAGTGGCAGGCTTTTGTTGTTAAACTGGGGAAGAATTTAAGACAGGAGGAATATCAAGTGGCATCAAATTTCCTTTACTCAACTCGCGAACACAAGTTTATTCTCAATGAATGGCTGGATATGGAAAAGGTATTAGCTTATGATGCATTCAAAGATTACTACGGAGTGGACGACATTGACATGATTCTGGAGCAGGCTTTGAAGGTTGCCAAAGAAGTTGTTGCTCCCACGCGTGATGATAATGACAGTGTTCAGGCCCAGTTCAAAGAAGGCCAGGTAACCGTACCTCAATCCTTTAAGGATGCTTACTGGTTCTTATCGCAGAACGGTTGGGGCGGCAGCAATGAGGATCATCACTATGAAGGACGACTGCCTGTGGTTATGTTCCGGGCTTGTGGAGAGTACCTGGCCGGAGCTAATGCGGCCGTAATGCCTTATATTCTGGCTACCGCCGGAGCTGCTGGACTGATTGCTAACTTTGGCAGCGAAAAGGTTAATAATCTGTATCGGGAAAAAATGTACAGCGGTGACTGGGGAGGCACTATGTGCCTGACTGAGCCTAATGCCGGCTCTGATGTGGGTGATCTTTTATCCAAAGCCTATCCTACCGATGAGGCCGGTGTCTACAAGATCAAAGGGACCAAATGCTTTATAACCGGTGGAGACCAGGATATTACTGAAAATATCATTCACCTGGTTCTGGCTCGTGTGGAAGGTGCCAAGCCAGGTACCAAAGGCATATCTTTGTTTGCAGTGCCCAAGATGTGGGTCGATGATGATGGCAACATTACCGGATCTAATGATGTTGCCTGTATCGGTATCGAACACAAAATGGGGATCAAAGGCTCAGCTACCTGCGTTCTGTCCTTTGGTGAAAACAATGAATGCCGGGGCTATATATTAGGCAATCCTCCTGATGAGGAAGGTAAAGGCGAAGGAATGGCGCAGATGTTCCAGATGATGAATGGTGCACGTATGGAGACTGGACATGCTGCTATGGCTGAGACGGCCGTTGCTTTCCACAATGCCGCGTCCTATGCTAATGAGCGTGTTCAGGGCCGCCTTTTGACGGATCCTAAAGCCGGCCGGCAATTGATTGTCAAGCACGAAGATGTGCGCCGTATGTTACTTGATCTCAAAGCTCATGTGGAAGCCATGCGGGCTCTGATATTCAAGACATATTACTATTTTGATATTCTGGAAAACACTACTGATCCGGAAGAAAAACGATTGATCTCCGGGCGTATTGATATCCATACCCCTCTGGTCAAGGCTTATTGTTCTGATAAAGCCTGGGAATTGTGTGCCGAAGCCATGCAGGTATTTGGCGGTAACGGTTACTCGGAAGAGTATCCTATTGCTGAACTGGCTCGGGATGTCAAAATCTATTCCATCTGGGAAGGTACCAACTTTATTCAGTCCCTGGATCTGGTGGGCCGCAAGTGGATGATGGGTAAAGGTAAGGTATTTGCCCAATGGCTGGCAGACATGGAAGCCTTTGCAGATGAGCACGCTGCTCATCCAGTATTAACAAGTGAAATGGCTATTTTGAAAAGAGCTGTTGGGGCCTACAAGGAAATTCAGGCTACAATTGCCAACTATGTGATGAATCAAAAGATGCCTATGATGCCCTTGTATGCCACCAGAATACTCCATGCAACTTCAGAACTGGTTTGTGGTCAGATGATTCTGGAGCAGGCCATTGTGGCTCAGGCTAAGATAGACGAGCTGGGTAAAGACCATTATGACTACGCTTTCTATAACGGCAAAGTAAATTCAGCCCGTTACTATTTGCACAATATCGTGCCAAATATCTTTACCACTCTGGAAGTAATTAAAGATGGTGATACTTCGGTGCTGGACATTGAAGAAGAAGCACTCTTTACATTCTAAGGTTACGAGCTAGGTCCCCCCTAGTTTGACACAGGGTTTTGAACTAACATATTGTAGCAGATATTAGCCAAAACCCTGTGATTTTTTAACCGGAACAGTTTTATAACTGAACCGGTTTTCTTTTCTGAGTTAATGATCGAATATTCAAACATTATGCAACATAAGAGGAATTATTCATCGTATTTAGAATATAAACACTAAGCTAGGGGTAGTGACTTTCTGTCCGGGCAGGCCACTTGGTGGTTATAACGCCAACTGTTCCGGAATAGAATGTTATGATTGACACATGAAGATCTTTCATGTGCTGGAAATGATCCAAGGGGGTGAGGCGGGGAGAAGTTGTAAGACAGGCTAAGACCTGTACCAAGCTGGTTGTATAGAGATAACGTTTACGACTAAGGGGGACTTCCCGGCGGGGGATTAGGGGACAACTACATAAAATAAAGAGTAGATATAACTGGGGGGCTCCTAGAAAATGGAGGGTGTAAAATATGTCTGCCAATTTTGCGTACCTAAATACTCGTGACTTAAAGTTTATTGCCAAGGAATGGCTGCCTACCGAAAAGATTTTTGCTTACCCGCGATATTCTGAGTATTATTCCAAAGATGATCTGGACGCTATTCTGGATCCTTGCTTGAAAATGGCTAAAGAACTTATTGAGCCTACCAACGAAGATGGAGATAGCAATCCGGTAAAATTCGAAAATGGCAAGGTGAAGTTGCCTCCAACCTTTGGGCCGCTGTTTAAACAGCTTCAATCTGAAGGATGGGGAACCAGCAACATTGACGAAAGCGAAGGCGCTATGGTAATGCCGGAAATCCTGTATGCCATGGTATGGGAGATGTTCTGCGCCGCTAATCCGACTTTCGGACCGTATATTATTCTGACCAGTGGTTCAGCCGGACTAATTCAGAGCTTTGGGGATGAAAAGCTGAAAGAAATGTTTCTTCCCAACATGATGGATGGAACCTGGGCAGGAACCATGTGCCTGACAGAACCCACTGCTGGCTCTGACGTGGGAGACATTCTTTCCAAAGCCTATCCGACCGATGATCCGCGTATTTTCAAAATCAAGGGCAATAAGATCTTCATTACCGGTGGGGACAATGATTTTACAGAGAACCTTATCCACCTATTTTTGGCCAGAATCGAAGGTGCCCGGCCAGGCACCAAGGGAATTTCCCTTTTTGTGGTGCCCAAGTATTGGGTCAATGAAGATGGCTCCTTAGAGGACAATGATGTTCAAACCACTGGTGTAGAACATAAACTGGGTCAGCATGGTTCTGCTACTGCTTCTCTGGCCATGGGTGAGAACAACGGTTGCCGGGGCTGGCTCCTGGGTGTCGATCCTCGCGAAAACGACGGCAAAGGTGATGGTATGGCCCAGATGTTCCAGATGATGAATCTGGCGCGTATGGAAACCGGACATGCCGGTTTGTCATGTATTGCTAATGCCTTCTATAATGCCCGTGATTATGCCAAAGACAGGATCCAGGGCAGACCTCTAACCAATCCCAAAGGCGATCGGGTCAATATAATCAGCCATGAAGACATCCGCCGCACCCTATTGATGGGTAAGGCCCACACTGAAGCAATACGTGCCATGATGTACAAAGTGTATTTTGCCTTCGACGTGCGTCATCATGATCCTGATCCGGCCGAAAGGGAAAAGGCCAACAATTTCATCGAAGTAACTACACCGCTCTGCAAAGCATACCCGACTGATGAAGCTTGGTGGCTGATCGGCGAAGCCATACAGGCCTATGGCGGATATGGCTACTGCGAAGAGTATCCGGTAGCTCAGATCGCTCGGGATGTAAAGATTTATTCGATCTGGGAAGGAACCAACTATATTCAGTCCTTGGATCTGATCGGGCGTAAGTGGCTTATGAAGAAAGGCTCAGCTTTTGCAGCCTTCTTACAGGAAATGCGTGACTTCTTTGAAGCTAACAAGAACAATGCCGGGCTGGAAAAGGAATTCGCCAACCTAGGCAGAGCATTGGATGCTTATACCGAGATTCAAATGGCTATTGGCGGATACTTTGGTAACAACCAGATCAGTATGATGCCAGTATATTCCCGCCGCATCCTAACCGCCACTTCCCAATTGTTTGCGGGCTACTGCATTCTTGACCAGGCATTACTGGCCGAGAAGAAGGCTCAGGAAGTGGGAGCTGACCACTATGACTATCCGTTCTATACCGGCAAAGTAGCGGCTGCTCGCTACTATCTACGCAATGTTGTACCTAATGTATGGGCCGTTGCGGAAATCGTGAAAGACGGAGATACTTCAGTTCTGGACATTGATGTACAGTCATTTGATTATTAATCTACAATTCAAAAGGGGCTGCCAACCGGCAGTCCCTTTTTTTGAGAGCAAATAAGGATGCAAGAACTACCCCCTCTTGTCCTCGCATTGAAATAATAGCAGAGCTGTTTTATACTGCACTCATAGAAGCAAAGGTGGGAGTGAGTGTTTGATGACTGATAATGATCAAGCGGCTCGTAACTGGGCTATGGGATGCCATCTGGCCGCTTTGACTTGTTACATGGGAATACCTTTTGGCAATATCCTGGGACCGCTCTTAGTGTGGCTTTTTAAGAAGGATGAATATGTACTGGTAAATGAGCAGGGCACAGAGTCTCTCAATTTTCAGATATCCTTAATGATATACAGTCTAGTAACAGTCATAGCCATCGTTATTTTTGCATTAACGGTAATTCTGATTCCGGTAGCCATTTTATTGGGTATTCTGCTGGCAGTGCTCTTTGTGGTAAATCTGGTGATGATAATTGTAGCTGCCGTTAAAACCGGTAACGGAGAAACATTTAGATATCCACTTAGTATCAAGTTCATAAAATAGTCTAAGTCTTTTCCTGCCTTAGATTTATTTCCATAAAAAAAGCCGTCCTATTAAGGGCGGCTGTGCTCATATATTGGTGGTAAGAGGAGGTACACCATGAGCTATATGGAAGGGAAAGTTGTCAGGCTGACTATCAAGTTAATTGTGAACCTCACATTTCTTATAACCAATGCCCGTTTATACTCCTGGCTGACAAGAATGTGTGAAGTGTCTAACTGCGGTATAGTGTGGGTTCATCCTTGATCCGTCTACCTGATAACAACTTATGAAGCGGGGGAGGAAAGTGTGACTAATGAAGGAGCCAATTTATAAAATAGGTGAAGTATCAGAAATGCTGGCTATCGAGCAGCACACCCTGCGCTACCTGGAAAATAGCCTAAAAATAAGAATTAGACGGGATGAGCGGGGAGATCGTCTCTATACCGACTCGGACATAGATACCTTACGATTAGTTCTTAAGTTAAAAGAAAAAGGTCTTAATACCACTGCCATTCGGCTGGCTTTAGAGAATACTGAGGAAGAAACTCAACCACCGCCAACGGAATCTGTTCTCGCAGGCCCCCTGGTCACCTTCGAATTCGTAGAAGCGGTGTCACTGGTGCGCCAGGTATCTGAACAGAATGATGAAATTATTCGCCAGAACAAATTACTGGAGGAACGGCTCAGGCGCCTGGAAGATAAGCTGGATCGCTATAGCCGGGAGCGGGATCAAAATCTTGATGAACTTTTGCAAATACTTAAAGGAGACGGAAGCGAAGGTAAAAACAAATCATGGCTTTCCCGGTTGCGTGGCAAGTAGGCAAAAATGGAACATAATATGCCTAGACACGACAAATTATTTTGATTATAATCGAAAAAAGCATAACTTTATCGAATATAATAGTGCGTATACGTGGGGATGATGGGTTTCGAGAGAGGGAGTCCAAGCTCACACCGAAGGAGCAAGCATTATTTAATATCCTTTAAATATGCGAAACTCTCAGGT